>NZ_JBEXLL010000059.1:0-46502 GCF_040609955.1 Nocardia sp. NPDC004568 | reverse complement strand
GGCCCGACCACCACGAGGCCATGGTCTATATCGCCACCATCATGACCATGTCACGCCGACTCGCCCGAGCATGACCGAGTTCCCGGACGCCCACTAAGGAATCCAGGCGGTGTCCATACCGGCCGCCTCGGCCCATCGGATGTCGTCGATCATCCGGGCGGCCTTGCGCGCGGTGTCGCCGCGCTCGGGTCCGATCATCACGCCGATCCGCACGATTCCTCCACTCTCATGATTCGGGTGGAGCCGCCGCCCACCGTCACGGCGGCGGCTCCGGGCCCGGACGACGCGGCGTCCGGGGGTCAGGGTGCGGGCGGTGCCGGGGTTCCGGTGAGCGCCCGCATCTCGGTGACGAGTACGTCCAGCGGGGTGCCGGTCGGGAAGACGGCGGCGGCGCCGGCGGCCCGCAGTTTCTCGATATCGCCCTGCGGGATGGTGCCGCCGACCACGACCGCGATATCGGCGGCATCGGCCGCGCGCAGAGCGTCGACCACGCGCTGGGTCAGGGCGACGTGCGCGCCGGACAGGATGCTCAGGCCCACCACCGCCACGTCCTCCTGGACGGCGATGGATACGATGTCCTCGATACGCTGCCGGATCCCGGTGTAGACGACCTCGAATCCGGCGTCGCGCAGGGTGCGGGCGACGATCTTGGCGCCGCGATCGTGGCCGTCGAGGCCGGGTTTGGCGACCAGTACCCGCGCGGTCATCAGAACACCACCGGCTGCTGGAATTCGCCCCAGACCGATTTCAGGGCGGCGGTCATCTCGCCCACCGTGCAGTAGGCGTTGGCGCAGTCGATCAGGCGGTGCATGAGGTTGTCGTCTCCTTCGGCGCCCCGCGACAGCGCCGCCAGGGTTTCGCGGACGGCGGCGGTGTCGCGTTCGGCCTTCACCGCGGCCAGCCGCTTCAACTGGGTTTCGCGGCCGTCGGAATCCAGTTCGTAGGTGGAGATCTCGGGGGCCGGCTCGTCGGAGACGAATCTGTTCACCCCGACCACCGGTTTCGCGCCGGATTCGATGTCCTGGTGCAGTTTGTAGGCCTCGTCGGCGATCAGGCCCTGCAGGTAACCGTCCTCGATCGCCCGGACCATGCCGCCCCGGTTCTCCAGGTCGGTCATGATCTCCTGAATGGCCGCCTCGGTCTTGTCGGTGAGCGCTTCCACGAAATAGGAGCCGCCCAGCGGATCGGCCACCCGGGTCACCCCGGTCTCGTAGGCGAGGATCTGCTGGGTGCGCAGCGCCATGGTCGCCGATTCCTCGCTGGGCAGGGCGAACGGCTCGTCCCAGGCGGCGGTGAACATCGATTGCACGCCGCCGAGCACCGCGGCCATCGCCTCGTAGGCGACGCGGACGAGGTTGTTCTGCGCCTGCGGGGCGTAGAGGGAAGCACCCCCGGCCACACAGCCGAAACGGAACATCGACGCTTTGTCCGTTGTCGCGCCGTAGCGTTCGCGCACGATGGTCGCCCAGCGGCGGCGGCCGGCCCGGTATTTGGCGATCTCCTCGAAGAAATCACCGTGGGTGTAGAAGAAGAACGAGATCTGCGGGGCGAACTTCTCGATACTCATCCGGCCGCGTTCGACGACGGTATCGCAGTAGGTGACACCGTCGGCGAGGGTGAACGCCATCTCCTGTACCGCGGTCGCACCGGCGTCGCGGAAATGCGCACCGGCCACCGAGATGGCATTGAAACGCGGGACCTCGGCGGCGCAGAACTCGATGGTGTCGGCGATGAGCCGCAGCGAGGGTTGCGGGGGCCAGATCCAGGTGCCGCGTGAGGCGTATTCCTTCAGGATGTCGTTCTGGATGGTGCCGGTGAGCTTCTCCCGCGGCACGCCTTTCTTCTCCGCGGCGGCGACGTAGAAGGCGAGCAGGATCGCGGCCGTGCCGTTGATGGTGAAACTGGTACTGATCTTGTCCAGCGGGATGCCGTCGAACAGGATCTCGGCGTCGGCGAGGGTGTCCACCGCGACACCGACCCGGCCGACCTCCTCCCCCACTTCGGGATCGTCGGAGTCGTAACCGCATTGGGTCGGCAGGTCGAGCGCGACGGACAGGCCGGTGCCGCCCTGGTCCAGTAGATAGCGATAGCGCCGGTTGGACTCTTCGGCGGTGCCGAATCCCGAGTACTGCCGGAAGGTCCACAGCCGCCCCCGGTATCCGGTGGCGTAGTTGCCCCGGGTGAACGGAAACGCGCCGGGCGCGGGTGGTTCGGTACGCCGATCGACCGGTCCGTAGACCGGGTCGAGAGGGATACCCGAGGAGGTATGGACTGCGTCGTTCATCGTTGAATACGATACTTGCAGAAAATGAGAATGCCAATACCGCTTTACGCGAACACGTGATCGACCGGGAGTGACATGCCGACCGAACAGCAGATCTTCACCGACCGAACCCTGGTGATATCCGGGGCCAGCCGCGGCATCGGCCTCGCCGTCGCCCTGTCGGCCGCCCGCCGCGGCGCCAACGTGGTCCTGTTGGCCAAAACGGCCGAGCCGCATCCGAAGCTGCCCGGCACCGTGCACACCGCCGTCGCGGAGATCGAGGCGGCCGGCGGAAAAGCGGCCGCGGTGGTCGGCGATGTGCGGGCGGAAGCCGATGTCCAGCGGGTCGTCGAGACCGCGCTCGAACGGTTCGGCCGCATCGACTACTGCGTGAACAATGCCAGCGCCATCGCCACCGACCCCACCGAGCAGCTCTCGGCCAAGAAGTTCGACCTGATGCAGCAGATCAACCTGCGCGGCACCTTCCTGCTGACCCGCGCCTGCCTGCCCCATCTCCGGCAGGCACCGAATCCGCACATACTGACCGTCGCGCCGCCGCTGAACACCAGCCCCCGCTGGCTCGGCGCCCACCCCTCGTACACTCTGTCGAAATACGGTATGACTCTGCTGACCCTCGGCTGGGCGGCGGAGTACGCCGCCGCCGGGATCGCCGCGAACTGCCTGTGGCCGCAGACCTATATCGCGACCTCGGCAGTGGCGAACCTGCCCGACGGCTCGGACCTGCTGGAGCGGTCGCGGGATCCGCGGATCATGGGCGACGCCGCCGCGGAAATCCTCTCCCGCGAGGCGCGGTACAACACCGGCAACTGCCATATCGACGCCGCGGCGCTCATCGAATCCGGCCGGACCAACCTGTCGGAATACGGCGGCGGCACGAACCCGATCCCGGATATGTTCCTCGACTGAGCCGTCGACCGCTCGGTCGAGTTCGGCGGAGCACAGTGCACCGACGAACGAGGCCGGCGGCTCGGCTCAGACTTCGACCGCGGTGCCGCAGATACCGCATACCTCGAGTGAGCGGCGCTTCCAGCGCGCGACCGGGACGAAGAACACCGTGAACTGCCTGAACTCCCGCACCCGCAGCCACTGCGTCGTGTTGTGACAGCGCGGGCAGGTCCGGGTTCCGCCGGGGCCGAGGTTCCGCCGCTTGGTACCGAAACCGAAGATGAAGAACATCAGCTCAGCGTAGGGGCCGATCGACGACACTCACCGGTGATGAGCGGGTGCGCCGCCCGCTTCGGGCTCCCGTCCGGGCCATCGGGCCCGGGAGCGGTGAAGCCTCCCCGCCGCAGCCCTGCGGGTGGCCCTCGCGGCCGGTCCCCCGCCGACGCTGGGAGAGCTGGCCGCGGCCGTGGCCATTTCACCGAGCCGGCTGTCTCATCTGTTCACCGAGCACGTCGGATTGCCCTACGCGGCGTGGCGGCGCTGGACCCGGCTCCAACTGGCGGCCCGCACCGTGCGCAGGGGCGGGACACTGACCGAGGCGGCCCACGCGGCGGGGTTCACCGACAGTGCGCACCTGACGAAGACCTGCCGGGATCTGTTCGGTATCACGCCCACCGAAGCAGTGGCGAGACCCGGCGCGATACCGCCCACACCTTTGTCAACGAATCCCTGGTTCTGGCCGGAGTGCTCGCCGTCCCCGCGCTGGCCGCCCTCGTTCCCGGTGACGGGTTCTGGCCCACACACTGGCCGTTCGTCGTCCAGGTGCTGGTCGCGATCCTGGTCGCCGATCTGGGGATCAGCCTCACCCACTACGCCAGCCACAAAGTCGCCGTGCTGTGGCGTTTCCACGCCGTACACCACAGTGTCACCCGCTTCTACGGCCTCAACGGCCTGATGAAACACCCCCTGCACCAGATGGTCGAAACCGCCGCCGGCGTCACTCCACTGCTGGCGGCCGGAATCCCGCTACCGGTCGCGGCGGCACTGTCGCCGACCGTGGCGGTGCAACTCCTGCTGCAACACTCCAACGCGGACTATCGCGTCGGCCCGTTCACCCATGTACTCGCGCTCAACGCGGGCCATCGCTTCCACCATCTGAAATGGGCCGGGATCGGCGATGTCAACTTCGGACTGTTCACGCTGCTCTGGGATCACCTGCTGGGTACCTACAGCTACGACCCCGAACGCCGGTTCGGCAGCGCCGATCTGGGCATGGCCGCCAAGCCCGACTACCCCGTCGGCTATCTGGCCCAGCTCACCGAACCGTTCACCCGGCACGGCGGCTGCGCGGCCACCGCCGGCGGTCCGCTCGAAAAAACCGCGGAGAGGCCGGCAACCGTCCGGGAGACCGCCGCCGGGCCGACGATCACCTGAAACCGGGGCTCCACGCCGGACGACCGAGTGCGTATGGTGCTGCGCTGGGCTCCCCCGCCGCGACGGCCGGCGGCCGGACCACCCGGCGAGCCGTCTCGAGCGGTGCGTCGTTCAGTCCGGTCGCCTGGCCACCACGGCGAAGTTCAGCGGTATCCGCGGCGCTCCGGGCGGCAGTGTCCATCCCTGCGGGCACGGCACGAGGTCGGGGAAGGCGGGCCAGTCCATGGTGGGCAGTTCCTCGACGGCATCGATCCGCAGGCCCGCGTTCAGCAGCGCGCCGACGACCTCGCCCAGGCCGTGCCGCCACTCGTTCACGGTGTCGTGCGCGATCTGCCCGGCCGAATCCTCGGTATAGCTTCCCGATTCGATATAGGTACGGTGACCACCGCCGCCCAGATAGTCGTCGTTGATCTCCCAGGGCTCGAATTCCATGGACCCGAGGAGCGGATGGTCGTCGCGGATCAGGAAGACGCCGCCGGGTTCCAGGAGGTCGTGGATCGAGTGCGCCCAGTCGCCCAGTTCGGGTAGCCACACGATCGTTCCGGCGCTGGTGACAACGAGGTCGAATCGCCGGTCCAGCACCGTCGAGGCGAACCGTGCGTCGCCCTCCACCCAGGTGACCTCGCGGTCGGCGGCACGCGCGATGCGCGCGGCGTGACTCAGCGAGTTGGGCGAGAAGTCGAGCCCGTGCACATCGACCGCGCCCAGACGGGACCAGGAGAGGGTGTCGATGCCGATATGGCACTGCAGATGCAGCAGGGACCGCCCCCGCACCCCGGATTCCGGCAGATGCGCGGCCAGGACCGCCGAGTCGTTGAGCACCGCTTGGGAGATTCGCCCGGTATCGGCCACGAAGGCGTCGACGTCGTACATCCGCGAGCGCCGGTGGACCTCGGCGCGGTCGTCCCAGTTCGCCCGGTTGGCGGCGATCGCCGCGGCCTCGTCCATGATCCGTCCTCTCCACACGGTCGGTAGCAGGAGCGAACCGTTTTCTATCACGACCGTGATAGAAACTGAACCGGTTTTCTAGACTGGGCTGGTGCCGGTTCGAGTAGATGCCGAGGCGCGCCGCCGCCATATCGTCGATGCCGCGTTACGCTTGATAGTGCGCGGTGGTCTCGCGGCCGCCACTTTCCGGAAGGTCGCGGCGGAGGCCGATCTGAACATCGGATCGGTGCGGCACTACTTCACCGATCACGAATCGCTGGTCGTGGCCGTCGCGACCGAGGTCGGCGACCGGATGGGCCGACGGCTCACGCGTCATCCCGCGCCCGCGAGTGGGGACCGGCGGGCGGCCCGCCGCCACCTCCTCGCCGTACTCGCGGAACTGGTACCGCTGGACGAGGAACGCCATCGCGAGTCGATCGTGCTGCTGGAGATCGTCACCGCCTCCCGGATCGATCCCGCCTTCGAGCCGGTGGTCCGGCAGATGGCCGCGGATCTGCGGCAGGTGCTCACCGATGCGGTGGCGGCGACCGGCACCGCCGACCCCGCTCGTGCCGCCGCGCATCTGGCCGCGCTGGTCTCCGGTTTATCGCTGGACGCGGTCACTCCACACGGGACCGTCGACCGGGCAACCGTTCTCACCGTGCTGGAAGACCACGTGGGGACCCTGTGAGGACGCCGACCGGCGACGTCGGGATCAGCGGCAACGAACTTTCAGCAGTGGCGGTAGACAGCCGAAACCGGCCATTTCGGTGTCCCGCCCGTGCAGCGGCCGCCCCCGGAACGGGGAGCCTCACGAATGCCCCGGCGTCCCGGCGCTGCGAAGGAGCGACCGAGAGGGCCGGACCCGTCGCGAAATGCGACCGACTGTGGCAGGCCTGGACCCCCGCCGAAGCCGCCGAACGGCTTTCGCACCCTGCGGTGCGGGACGCTCATGGGGTGATCGCGAGGTTCAGATGCGCCAGGCGTCGCACGATCAGGCTCGGGTCGTAGGTCGGTTCGGGGCCGTGGAGTGTCACGTTGCCGGTGGTGTCGAGCAGGGTGTACACGGCCTGGGCGGTTTCCTTGCGGGCGAGGTGGGCGCCGAGGCAGAAGTGGATCCCACGGCCGAAGCTGTGGTGCAGTTTCGGCTGGGCGCGGTCGAGGTCGACATGGTCGGGACGGTCGAAGATCCGCGGGTCGCGGTTGGACGCCCCCCACATCAGCATCAGCCGTGCACCGGCTTCGAGTTCGATTCCGGCCAGGCGGGTGGATGTGGTGGTGACGCGGAAGTGGCCGCGGAACGGGCTCTCGAGCCGCACGGCCTCCTCCACCAGCGCATCGACGCGTCCGCGATCTGCGCGCACACAGTCCTGCAGCTCGCGGTCCTCGGCGAGCAACCGGGCCGCGGTGCCCAGCAGACTCGTGGTGGATTCGGCGCCCGCCGTCACCAACTGCACCAGCAGGATCGCGGCCTGGTCGCGGGTCATGGTCCGCGCGGCAACGGCCGCGGCCACAGTGCCCAGCACCCCGGCTTGTTCGCCTGGCCGGGCGTTATCGAGTTGTGCGCCCAGGTAGTGGACGAATTGCAGGACATCCAGCGCCGCCTGCCCGGCGCGATCGGGGGTCGCGACACCGGAGACCATATCGATCGCGGCGTCCGACCAGCGCGCCAACTGCTCGTGATCGGAATCCGGCAGCCCGATCAGGTGCCCGATCACCTGCACCGGCACCCGGTGAGCGACCCGGGCCATCCAGTCACCGCCCCCGGCTGCGACCAACTCGGTCACCGCGGGCCGGACAGCGGCGTCGATCATTTCGGTCAGCGCGGCGACCGAACGTGGGCTGAACCGTGGCATCACCAGAGCCCGCTGCTCGGTGTGGGTGGGCGGATCCGCGGTGGCCAGCACATCCACCGCGCCGGCAGCCGCGGTCACCGACACCGCCGCCGAACCCGAGACTGCCGACAGCACCGCGACCAGATTGCTCGAATAGGTCTGCGGGTCGGCCAGCACGGCGCGGATCGCGTCGAATCCCAGTACGACATACACCTGCTGACCGGGCAGGAAATGCACATCACCGGCGGCACGCAGCCGGTCGAACACCGGGTAGGGGTCCGCCAGCGCGGCCGGGGAGAACAGGTCGGGGACACTCGTCACAGCACCGTCCTTTCACAGGTTGTATAACACGTTATACAACGTTGACGGGTTTGCGGTACCCTTCGGCTCGTGGTCGATAACGCTGCCGCCCTACTCCGTGAGTCCCGCGATTCCCTGCGCGTCGTACGCGAATTCGGGCCCACCGAACGCAAGCGGCGCGGCGAAATCGCCGCCGTCGCCCGCGTCATGGCCTCCCGCGACGGCTACAAAGGTGTCACCATCCGGCAGGTCGCGGCCGAAGCCGGCACCACCCCGGTCACCGTGTACCGGTACTTCGGTTCCAAGGACGGCTTGATCCAGCACCTGATGGCGGAATGGGCTCTCGATACCCTCGACCGCATCACCCGGCTACCCGTCGACCCCACCGCCGCCCCCGCCGACCGGGTCGCCGGCGCTTTCGCTCAGGTCATCGACTGGGCCGACGAGGACCGCAACCTGCTACACGCCGGCATGAACTCGGTGCACTCCGGCGACGGACCCGGCATCAGGGTATGGCGCCCACTGTTCACCGAACTGGTCCGCGCCGCGCTCACCGACCCGGACTGGACCGACGAACACGACCGAGCCCTGGTCCTCGGCCACGTCCTGACCACCTGCCTACTCGACCTGACCACCAACCCGGCCGATATCACCGACATCCGCCGCACCATCGCCCGCGCCGCGCACCTACTCTTCGCCACACCCGACTGACCCGACTGTTCGAACAATGAATTTCTACCTGGACACCGACTCGCTGCCTATGTCCGCCGGGCATGGGGCGTGTTGTGCTTGGTGGCGGTAGCTTCCGGCCATAGCGTGAGTGGAGGCCGCCGGGAATGTGGTGGGTGTCGGTAGCCGCCTGACCGAGGTCCTTGTTGCGTGGTGGCTCCCCGTACCGCAGCAGCTCAGGCCACTACCTCCTCGTCGGCCCGAATTGGGAAGGCACCGTGCCCGACGGGATAGCGCAGGTGTTCACCGGTCCCACCGCGCTGGGCAATGCGATCCCGCGGATCTTCATGGACGACACCGCCGAGGACCGGGCCGCGATCCGGCCATTGCTGAACCAGGTCATGGTCTACCCGCTGACCGAATACACCGGCCGGATGCGGACCACCGACTGGTCGGCGGTCCCCTCCTTCGACCCGGGACCGGACGCAGGCGGTGGTGAAACACGATGGGTCGCGCCCGAGACCTACTTCGACCAGTTCGCCGAGCTGCTGCACACGGTCGCGCCGCGGCCGGGCGAAGAGGCGCTGCACGCCCAGTTCGCCGCCCTGTGGGACCGCGGCCGCCGTGACCCCGCGATCGCGAAGCAGATGGCCGAGGTGTTCGCCGAGATGGACGACACCTTCGTCGCCGACGCGATGCAGTGGCGCTACAACGGCACACCCGCCGGCAACGGCTGGAACCGGTCGGTGCACAACTCCGAATGGGGCCTCGACTACTACAACCGTGCCGTGACCTCCAAGTCCAACATGTTCGAGAACCGCCCCGGCGAAACCCAGTACTTCTACAGCGACACCGACTCCACTGGGCGGCAACTGACCGGCGCGCACACCTACACCGTCACCTTCGCCGCCGGCGATCTGCCTCCGGGCGACGGTTTCTGGTCGCTGACGATGTACAACGAAGCCCACTTCTTCCACCCCAACGAACTGCGCCGCTACTCGCTGGGCACGAAGAACGCCTCCCTGCACCACGGCCACGACGGCGCACTGACCCTGTATGCCGGGCACACCCCGCCCGGCGGCGACCACAACGACAACTGGCTCCCCGCCCCCGAACACAACTTCTCCCTCTACCTGCGCGCCTACGGCGGCAAGACCCCCATCACTGACGGCAGCTGGACCCCACCGGTCATCACCCGGCAATGAAACGGCGACCCTGAACCGGCTGTTCGCCGGACGGAAGGTGTGGGTCGGTTTCAGAAAGGCCCCGTAGCCGTTTACGGGCTGCGGGCCTCACCGGTAGGTCAAGAACGCAGATCGCGGCGGTCGAACCGCCAGAACCCGAGCGCGAGCAGAACGACAGTGAAGGCGAGCAGGACCGCGGCATCGCCTGGTCGCAGGCCGTGGCGCAGGGGTTCACCGCCGATGTAGTAGTGGAACGGGGACAGGTATTTCAGCCAGTCGGCGCCGATCACACCGGCGAGGTTGCCCGCCACGTAGGTGAACACGCCGATCCCGGCCGAGATTCCGAGTGCCGGCCCGCAGCTGCCCAGCGCCGCGCCCAGGCCGATGGCCAGAGCGCCGAAGGTGGTGCCGAGCAGCGCCAGGTGCACGCATTGGCCGGCGAACCCGGCGATCCCGACGGTGTCGAGGTCGGCGCCGGATCGGATCGTCATCATCGCGGCGAACACCAGAACCGCGATGGCGGCCGCGCCGGTGGCCAGGACGGCGAAACGCTGGAGCGCCAGCGGGAGGCGGCCCAGCGGGTGGGCCAGCAGCAGGTCCAGGTATCCGGTTTCCTCGTCGCCGGCGATCAAACGAGCACCGAAGGTGATCCCGAAGGCGGTGACCAGCAGCGGTAGCAGTAACCCGAACACGGTGGACCCGAGATAACCCGCCGCGGAGCTCATATCCTGCATTCGCAGGGCTTCACGCATCGCTTCGGGGTAGTTCGCCACGGTGTCGGCCATACCTCCCGCGGAGACCTGGGGGTAGAACGCGGCATACAGCAGCCCCACCACGGCGATACCGACCGACCACGCCAGCAGGGCACGGCGGTTATCGGCCAGGGTGCGGGTGTAGAGGTCAGGCAGCATCGGCTTCTCCGGTGTAGTAGCTGTGGAACAGGTCCTCGAGGGCTGGTTCGGTGACCAGCAGTCCGGCCACACGGTGACCGGCCAGCGCACGCAGCAGCGCGTCCGGGCTCCCGGTCACCCGGCAGCGCAACGTATTCGCTTCGACCCGCACATCGGTGACCCCGGGCAACGCCGCGAACTCCGCGGCCTCGATCGCTTCGGTGAAGCCGACCTCCACCTCGCGCACCGCGTCGGCACGCAGGCCCGCCACGGTGTCGAGGGCGACCAGGCGTCCTTCGCGGATGATCGCGACCCGGTCGGCGACCGCTTCGACCTCGCTCATGATGTGGCTGGACATGAACACCGTCTGCCCGGCGGCCGCGGCCTCGGTGACCATGTCCAGGAAGATCTGCTGCGCCAACGGATCCAGGCCCGAGGTCGGTTCGTCGAGAACGAGCAGCTCGGGTTCGTGCATAAAGGCCTGAACCAACCCGACCTTCTGCCGGTTGCCCTTCGACAAGGCCGCGATCTGTTTGCCCTGATCCAGCTCCAGCCGCTCACACAATCCGTCGATACGGTCCGCTCCCGCCCCACCGCGCAACGCGGCCAGAAACCGCAGAGCCGCACCGACGCGCTGACGACCCGGTGCGACGAAATCCCCGGCCAGGTAGCCGATCCGTGCGTGCAGCGCCACCGCGTCGGCACGCGGATCCATGCCGAGGACCTGTGCGGTGCCGGTCGTGGGACGGATCAGATCCAGCAGCAGCCGGATCGTGGTGGACTTCCCGGCACCGTTGGGCCCGAGATAGCCGAATACCTCCCCTGTCTCCACCGACAGCGACAACTCGACCAGGCCGCGGGCCGAGCCGTAGGTCTTCGTGAGCCCGTGCAGCTCGATTGCTTTCACCATGACCGAAAACTATCGAACCTTCACAGATTTGTAAATACTCAGAACATTCATGCTTCTGATATCTTGGCGGGCATGGGTACCAATGAGCGATTGCGTGACGCGGCGGAGAAACTGGCCTTGACCCTGTCGGCCGGCGGCGGAATGCAACGCTCGACCGCGCGGGTGCTGACCGCCCTGCTCTACACCGAGCAGGACACCATGACCGCCGCCGACCTGTGCCAGGAACTTTCGATCAGCTCGGGCGCCGTGTCGACCGCGATCAAACACCTCACCCCGGTCGGGCTGATCGAACGCGTCCCTGCCCCCGGCAGCCGCCGAGACCACTACCGGTTCCGGGCCGGGGCCTGGGCGGCGCTGATGTCACAGCAGAACAGCATGCTCGTGACCATGCGCGATTCCGCTCAGGAAGGCCTGGACGCCACCGGCTCCGATACCGTCACCGCCCGGCGCCTGCACGAAATGCAGGACTTCTACACCTTCATGCTCAACGAACTGGTGCCCCTCATCGAGCGGTGGCGCGAGAACTACGCTGCCGAACATCCCTGACCACTACGCCACCGGCGCAACCACCTGCGATGAGCGCTACCCGGGAGGTGTGGCCGAGCGCGGGGTGGCAGCACAGCAAGAGCAGGGTGAGACTGTCGTCGATTCCGCCGGCCCGAGCTGCCCGTGCGGGTTCGGCCATGGCCAGTTCGGCGGCACCGGTTTCCAGTTCGCGGCGGCGGGCCTGATCGGAGCGCAGCAGATCGACCATGCGCCGGTAGGCGATGCGGATAAGCCAGCTGCGCGGGTTGTCCGGGATGCCTTCGGCCGGCCACAGGTGCGCGGCGGCCAGCAGCGCTTCCTGGACGGCGTCCTCGGCGGTGTCGAAGCGGCCGAACCGGCGGACCAGCGCGCCGAGGACCTGCGGCGTTTCGGCGCGCAGCAGGTTCTCGATCGCGCGGGTCACGCGGTGAAGTCCTCACCCATGATCGGGCGGATCTCGATCGGCTCGCCGAGCACTTCGACGATGCGGGCGGTGATCTGCACGGCCCGTTCGTGTCCGGCGACGTCGATCACCGCGAAGCTGGCCAGGACCTCCTTCAGCTCCGCGAACGGCCCGTCGGTGGCGACCACGTCCCGGCAGACACTGCGCGAGGCGTTCCGCGACAGCAGCGGGCTTGCCCGGATCCGCGAGCAGCAACACCGAGACCTGGTCACCGGCCGGACCGGATTGCCCCGCCACCTCGCGCTCGTTCGCGTCCATCTGCGACGTCTACCCTCTCCGGAGGCGCACAAACTCGGTGCAACGGAAGGGGCGCACGAGGGCAACTGCCTCATTCGACACTGCTCTCAGTGCGGTCATCGGGTGCCCCGGTGAGTGAGGGTCAGCACGAACAGCACCGGGGTCACGCCAGCCAGTAGTGCGCGCCGAGAGCCCACCGGATGGGTATGACCGAAGCATTTGCGGGAACCGGGGTGGTACGGCGGCCGACCGCCACCCCGCCGCGGCGCCGGCGAGCGCCGCGACACTGCTTTCCTGCACCGGCACGGAGACGGTGACCTACGATCCGCCGGTAACCCTGACTCCGCAGGTCACCACGGTCCACGGGGTCGGAGATCTGCCCCTCTGCCCGGTCGGCGGTCCGATTTCGTCGGTGCAGTACGAGTACACGACCACCATCACCAAGAGCTGCATCGACATCGTCGAGGGCGGTTCCGGCACACGGGTCTTCACCTACAACACCGGTGACACCAGCACGTTCGCCTACAACCGGACAGTCACCACCGTCGATGGCGTACCCGTGGTGACAGCGACCGGCACGATCACCGCAGGCGAGTTCGCCGGCGCACTCGCCGAACAAGTGACCGTCCAGGCCGCACTGAACCCGTTGTGCCTGGGCGGGGTCGCATCGGTCACCGGGGCAGTGACATTGGCGATCGTGTCGGTGCAGAAGCCCGGACCCCGGCGAAGGCGCGCAGCACCATCGCCGGGGTCGGGTTCCTGAAACGATGCGTTGGTGGACATCTATAGCCCGGAACATGGCTGATCGACGATCATTCCGGCCTCGAATCAGTCCAGAAACACCCTTCCTGGACAGCGTCGAGAGGGTGCCGCACGGTGGTTGGTTGCCGAGGGCGTGCCGCGGTAGCCGCACGCTGTTGTGCTGGGGTGCCGTTGTCCGGTGGTGGTGTTGATGGGATGACCGCAAGACGAACCCTGTGATCCGCCGGGGCAGGGTACGGAACTCATTGATGGACATAATGACCACGGGCTGTTGGGAAAGCCTTCAGGTGGGCATCAGACGTCACTGCACGACCAGGTCGGCCGGTGCCGGCATCGGTGCGTTCATGCCGGGGGTGGCACCATGCTGCGTTCTGGAACACGGTGATCAGCATCTCGGCCCCGCGTCACGATGCTCGGTCCTCTCGATACAGGACGAGGTGTTCGTGGTAGAGCACGCCGTCGCGGATATCTCCTGTGGCGGTGAAGCCGAGGTCGTCGACGTAGTCGAGATGATTTCCGGTCACCGTGTAGCTGCCGGTGTAGGCGCTGCGGCGTGAGCCTCTGGCCTCGTCGTAGCGACCGTCCGCGCGTAATTCCTGCCGGATGTGGCCATCGCTGGTCACCCACATACCGACGACGTCTGCTCTGTCCATGGTTGGCCTCGGATGGTCGGTATCGATCGACTCATGTGAATGCATGAGCTGAGTCTGTCCGGGTCCGAGCAGGGGAAACAGGCCGTGACCTACCTGGGTGCCACCCGCCCCGGTAAGACGCGGCAGCGCAGCAGGGCGGCGGTGGCATCGGGCTCGGGTGGGTGTAGCGCACCCACCTGGAAGCCTGGGTTCGGAATTACGCTCGGTGTATGTCGTCCAATGAGCTCGGAGATTTCCTCCGGTCGCGTCGCGCGCAGGTTTCACCCGAGGAAGCCGGGGTCCGGACCTACGGAGTGCGTAAGGTCGCGGGGCTTCGGCGTGAAGAGGTCCCGTTCCTCGCCGGGCTCAGCGTCGACTATTACACGCGTTTGGAGCAGGGCCGTGAACGCAACCCGTCGGCCCAGGTGCTCGACGCGCTCTCCCGTGCGCTCGGCCTGGATGCCGATCAGGAGATGCAACCTCCCTCGTCGACGCGGCCGAAGCCGGCAGGACCGCCGACCTGATCACCACCTCGTCGATCGCGGCAACCCGCGTCCGCGAGAAGTTCCAGGTCTACTCCGGCACCAAGGCCTACATCAGCCAGCTCACCCGACTGCTGCGCACCGAACTCGGCCGCAAGAACGTCCGCGTCGCCACGATCGAACCCGGCATGGTCGACACCGAACTGCCCGACCACGTCACCGACCCCGACGCCGGCAAACTGATGGCCGACCTCATCGACCAGATCGACGTCCTGCAGTCCGAAGACGTCGCGGAAACCGTCGCCTTCGTCGCCGCGGTCCCCAAGCACGTCAACCTCACCGAAATCACCATCCTGCCCACCGCCCAGATCATCTGAGCAGCCGAGCCGCCCTCGCCTCCAGGGCAGGGCGGCACACCGGTATCCGTGCCTCCCATCCGACACGGGCCGCTCCTGCCGGCGCGGACAGACATGCGCCGCCGCGGTCTCGGGTTCCGGTCCCTGCGGCGGCCGGATTCGTCCGCGAGCTCATCGTCGGCGGCGTCCACGACCTCGCCGCCGCCCGGGCTCGCGGGCAACGCCCCGGCCGGCCATGGGCGACGAGCAGGTCCGCCGGGCCCACGCGCTGCCGACCCGGCCGGATGAAACGGTGTCCTCGATCGCGCCGCTACCGGGGGTGTCGCGGACCACGCTGTACAAGTATTCGCCGAAGCTCACCCGCAGCCGTGAGCCGTGTCATGACGAGCGTTTCCCCTGGTCCACGTCCTTATCCGCGGTGCGGTCGGGGAGTTCGTGGGCGGTGAGGAGCAGGTGGTCGAAGCGGGTGCGGGTCTGCACCGCCACGCCACCGAACTCTGTCAGGCCGTCGACGAGCTTCTCGGCCAGGACCCGCAGCTTGGTGTTGGTTTCCTGCGACCGCCACACCAGTACATCGAATGCTTTCTCAGCAGAGATCGCATACATCGCCATCACCGCACCCTTGGCCTGTTCGATCACCGCACGCGCTTCCACGATCTCGGGCATCGCCTCGTCGATCACCTGGGTGCGGATACTGGCCGCAGTGTCGGAGACATCGATGTAGAAGCCCATGGTGCCGATCGAGGCGCCCGCTTCATCGCGCATCTGATCGCTCACCACCAGAACATGATGTTCGGCGCCGTCGACATCCAGGATGCGGTGCCGGGAACAGTAGGGCCGGCCGGCCTCCACCACCGCCGACAGCACGTCGGCGACATGATCCCGATCATCGGGGTGCTTGTGTTTCAGCAGAAGCTCGACGGTCAGTTCGACTTCGCCGGGGCTGTAGCCGTGCAGCGCGGCGACCTCGTCGGACCACTCCCAGCGCTGCCCGTCGGCATAGAACCAGAAACCCCCCACACGCTGCGGTTCAGGGCTGGGGTTCGGCTGGCCGGTCATAGCGTCTTCTCGATCACGACCCCAGTATTGCCAATGCCCCGAGCAGCCGATCGCGCGACCTGTGCTGGGCCGAAGGAGAGCAGGCCACCGGTTGGGAGGCACTCCTGAAGCCCAGCCCGCTGGGACCGGCCGGTAGCCGCCTGGGCCGGCAACAACGATGACTACCGCAATGTCAGTGCGACGTCTGGCGGTCATGCCGGTGGTCGCCGCATTCGCTCGCCGGCCACGCCCGCCTTCGTCGGCCATGGTGGCGCTTTCGGCTGGGCCGCCTTCCGGGAATGCGGCGGCCGTCGCAGTCCCGGCCCGGGCGCGCACATTCAGAATGTCGCGGGCATACTTTCCCAGCCGCGCACTGTGGAGGTCGGTGAGAGTTCGGCGTTCGACGCGTCGGCCTCCCACTCCGGGAAACGTTTCAGGATCTCCTCCAGCGCGATCCGGCCCTCCAGCCGCGCCAGCGCCGAACCCATGCAGAAGTGGGTGCCCACGCTGAAGGCCAGATGGGGCCTGCTCTCCCGGTGGATATCGAAAACGTCGCCGTCCGGCGCGAATTGCCGGTGGTCGCGATTGGCGGCGCCGATGAGCATCATCATGGCGCTGCCCGCGGGCACTGTCGTGCCGTGGAAATCGATATCCCGGGTCACATAGCGGGCCACGTGCGGCGCGGGGGGTTCGTAGCGCAGCAGTTCCTCGACGGCGGCGGGGATGAGCGACGGGTTCTCGACGAGTTCGCGGCGCTGGGCGGGATGTTCGGAGAGGACCTTGCCCGCCCAGCCGATCAGCCGGGTGGTGGTCTCGTTACCGGCCCCGGCGACGACATTGATGTAGGTGAGCACCTCGGCGCGGGTCAGGTGGCGCAGCGTGCCGGTCTCGTCCTCGAACTCGACCTTCAGCAGTTCGGAGATGATGTCGTCGGACGGATTCTCGGCCCGCCAGTCGACATATTTCTCGAAGAGTTCGCCGCTGGCCAGGCTCTCGGCCGAGACCTGCATCGGCTTGCCCTCTTCGGTGCGCATCTGGTCGCCGGCGAAATCCCGGATCGCTTCCTGGTCCTCCTCGGGGATACCGAGCAGCATGCCGATGGTCCGCATCGGCATCTGCGCGCCCAGATCGGCGATGAAATCGATACGGCCGGTGCCGACGAGCGGGTCCAGGCTGCGCCGGCAGAACTCGCGCACCTTCTCCTCCAGCGCGGAGATCTTGCGCGGGGTGAACATACGCGACAGCAGTTTGCGGTGCATGGTGTGGACGGGCGGATCCTCGAAGATCAGCACACCCGGCGGAATCTCGATATTCGCCTTGATGAGTTCGATGATCGCCCCGCGCGCCGAACTGAAGGTGCCCTTGTCGATCAGCGCGGCATTGACATCGGCGAACCGGCTCAGCGCGTAGAAGTCGTGGGTTTCGTTGTAATAGAGCGGTCGCTCGTCGCGGAGCCGTTTGAACATGGGATACGGGTCGGCGTTCAGCTCGACATCGTAAGGGTCGTAGTAGACGTCGCTGGTCGTCACAGGCCGTCTCCTCTCCGGCAGTTGTGCGGCGTGGTCACCACGTCACGGGTAGGCGGTACACGCCGAAGGCGAGCTTGTCGTGTTTGAATTCGACGTCTTCGGCCGGAATGGCCAGGCGCAGGGTGGGGATCCGGCGCAGCAGGGTTTTGAAGACGATCTGCAGTTCCACCCGGGCCAGCTGCTGGCCGACGCACTGGTGCGGGCCGAAGCCGAAGCCGACGTGTAGTCGGGCCGGGCGGGTGAGGTCGAGTTTGCCGGGCTCCGGGAACTGGGCGGGATCCCAGTTGGCCGGGGCGAGGTCGATGATCACACCCTCACCGGGCCTGCTGATCGAACACCGCGTCCGCCGCCATCACGCAATGCCCGGCGGGAACGCATTTCCCTTGCTCGACAGTCACTTTTATGACGTTCTCTTTCTGGTGGTGATGATCGCGACTCGGCCGGCTCACGAGGATCCCGCCGGGGCGGAGGCGGAACCGTTGGCCGCCGGGTCGGGTCGGCGAGTGCGCAGCGGTTTGCCCGCGGTGGTGCCGCCGTCGACGGTCAGGACCGTCCCGGTCAGATAGCGGGACCGATCACCGGCGAAGTAGACGGCCGCTTCGGCGACGTCCTCGGGCGTGCCCTCCCAGGGCAGCGGACGGTCCTGGTTCATCATCTCCCGCATGGCCCGCGTCATCCGCTCCGCTTTCTCGGGCGACATGGTGGTGGACGCCTTGGCGAGCAGGTCGGTGGGGATATTGCCGGGGGCGAGGCAGTTGACCCGGATGTCGTACTGCGCGAGTTCGATCGCCGCGGATTTCGTGAAATGGATGACCGCCGCCTTGGCGGCGCGGTAGGTCATCACCCCACCCCCGGCCTGCACCCCGCCCACCGAGGACAGGTTGATGATCGAGCCGCCGCCGTGCTCGGACATATGCCGAGCGGCCAGCCGGGTCCCGGCCATGACGCCGAGCACATTGACCGACATCACCCGGTGGAAATCGGCGAAATCGTCGTCCAGGATGCTGCGGTGCATCGTCCCGGAGATACCGGCGTTGTTGCACATGATGTGCAGGCCGCCGAAGCGGTCCACCGCGCACGCGACGAGTGCGGCGATCTGCTCGGGATCGGCGACATCGGCGGCCCGGAATACGGCGTCCGCGCCACAGCGCCTGGCCACGGTGGCGCCGCGGTCGGCGTCGATATCACCCACCACCACCCGGGCGCCCTCGGCCGCGAACCGCTCGGCCATGGTGCTGCCCAGGCCGGTCGCGCCCCCGGTCACCACCGCGACCTTGCCCGCCAACTCGTTGCCCATTGCGCTGTATTCCTCTCGTAACGACTTCCCGCGACCGCCGGCGAGCCCCCGCTCATCCACTGCGCGCCTTATCGGAGACCGACGTGGGCCGGGCGGACTGCCGGTCCAGGAAATCCAGGAGCAGCGCGTTCACCGTCGGGACGCCGGAACCGTGCGGCCGCGATCGCTTCCCAGGCACCGGGGGGCGGTGGCCGAGTCGAACCGCCCGCGCACATAGTCCTCGTCGGCCGGGTAGGCGGGCGAGGCGAACAGCGCGGTGACGATCCGGCGCATGGCGGGCAGGGTGGCGTCGAAATCGTAGAGGGCCTGGCTATGCTCACCGGTCCGGATCTGCCCGCCGCCGCAGAGGGTCACCATGGCGCGCACCGGCAGCACCGGATGATCGGCGGTGGTATCGGCCAGCAGATTCACCGCGCCCATGGAGTTCCCCACGAAATAAGCGGATTCGATACCGAGCAGCGCGCAGAACCGCGCGATATGCCGGATACGCAATCCCCGGCCGTCGGTGAAATCGACGACCTTGGCCGATTCGCCGAAGCCGAGCATATCGGGCGCGAAGACGTGATAGCGCTGCGCCAGCACGGAGAGGGTTTTCTCCCAGCCGATTTCGGCGCTCGCCCCGAACTCCCCGCCGTGCAGCAGGACGACCGGTTCACCCGCCCCCGCCTCCAGGAAATGCGTGTGCAGACCGTCCACCACGAGTGTGCGGTGCATGTAACCGGTCGTGCTGTGCCGATCCAGGACGCCCACGGGCCCTGCACCGCCACGCTCCGCTTCCGGTCCCTGACCCGATTCGCTTGTGCTGTGTCCACCGAGGCCGGCCGAGGACTCTCCGTGGTTTCGCCTTGCCGGCTCTCTTGTGCTCTCACCCCGTACCACCGAGGATCCGCCACGGCCGCGCTCCGCGGGCGCCTGCCTATCCGACCCGCTCGTGCTGCGTCCTTCCGGCACGACCCGGGTCCCCCCGTGGTCACGCTCCCCGGCCGATTCCCGGTCCGAGTCGCTCATACGGTGCCACCGATCGCCCTGGCGCTGGAGAGCACCTGCGCGGCCAGCAGCTCGAGCTGACCGCGTACCCCGGGATCGGCCAAGGCCCCGGTGTCGTCCCAGATCTTGTCCGCCGAATTGATCGCCACCCCGATAGGTGTAGGCCAGGCGCGCAACGCGTGACCGATACCGCGCAGCTGGCCGAGCGTTCCGACCGCGGCCTGCCAGCCGTAGGCGCAGGTGATGCAACCCCAGGGTTTGTTGTCCAGGTAGACCGTGGGATCGGTGCGCATATCCTCCACATAATCCAGTGCGGCCGGTGCGGTCGTCGCCCGCCTCTGGGACGCCGGGATACCGGTGGCCGAGGTACTACAGCCGCACCGACAGTCGGAGATCCCCCAGTTGCGCCATCGCGAGTTCTTCGAACCCGTCGCGCATCCGATCAATCCCACCGCGCGGCACAGCACGGTCCCCGCCCGCTATTCCGCCGGGCCCGGCCGCTACCACCGGACCCACGCTCCGCTGCTCGGCCAGGACAATCATGCGGTACTGGCCGAACTCGGGTACAGCGCGGAGGAAGTGGCTGCCCTCGAACGCGACGGGGTGGTGGGCGGGACACCACATCTCTGAATTTGACAACAAACTGTCATATCGACAGAATGTTGTCATGACTTCGAGAATCGTGCACGTGGCCGTCTTCGATACCCTCGCAGACTGGGAGGTGGGCGCGGCGACCGCGCACATCAACAACGACGCCTGGCACCGCACACCGGGCGCCTACCGCACCCGCACCGTCGGCGTGAGCACCGATCCCGTCACCACGATGGGCGGCATGCGGATCGTGCCGGATATGACCCTGGCAGAGCTGACCCCGGCCGACAGCGCCATGCTCATCCTGCCGGGCGCCACGGGTTGGGAACTCGGCGAACTGGATCCCTTCGCCGCGAAGGCCCGCGAATTCGCCGCCGCGGGCGTCCCGGTCGCCGCGATCTGCGGTGCCACCTTCGGCCTCGCGCGAGCGGGCCTGCTCGACGACCGCCGGCACACCAGCAATATCGCCGAGTTCCTGGCGGCCAGCGGGTACGCGGGCGGAGAACACTACATCGACGAACCGGCGGTCACCGACCGCGGGGTGATCACCGCCAACTCCACCGCGCCGTTCGAGTTCGCGCGCGAAGTGCTGGCCGCCCTGGAGATCTACGAACCCGAGGTACTCGACGGCTGGTACCGCCTCTTCAGCGCGGGGGATCCGGCCGGTTACGCGATTCTGGCGGAGTACGAGGCGCGGCAGGCGAGGGTCTGAGGCCGGGCACCGTGCAGAATCCCGAACAGGAGCTGTTCAGCACGGCCGCCATCACCTCGTTCCGGCTCAACGGCCAGTTTCTCGCGATCGCCGAGAACCTGGCCGGGCCGGCCGGCCTCACCGCCGCCTGGTGGCAGGTGCTGGGCGCGGTCCTGCACGAACCGCTCCCGGTGGCCGGTATCGCCCGGGCGATGGGCGTCACCCGCCAGGGGGTGCAGCGGATCGCCGATCTGCTGGTGGAACGCGGCCTCGCGGAATACCGGCCGAATCCGGCGCACCGCCGCGCCAAACTGGTCGCGATCACCGACGCGGGTCACGCGGCCGTCGCCCGTATCACACCGCGACACGCGGAATTCGCCGCCCGGCTCGCGGCCGAACTCGGTGTCGAGCGCCTGACCGAGATCGTGGCCGCGCTCACCGACCTGTCCGCGGCCGTGACGGTGCTCGACCCGCCGGAATGAGCCCGCCCGCGTACGGGCCCGCTCAGATCCCGGCGAGCCGGCGCACGACCGACAGCGGCAGCACCTTCATCGCGTAGGCCAGTGGTACCCACGGCCAGGCCGGGCAGTAGGCCTTGAACCGCCGCTTCTCGATCGCCGACACCATGGAGCGGACACCGGTGCGGGTATCGACCAAGAAGGTGGGCGGATGCGCGGCCTTGTCGTTCATCTCCGAGGCGATATAGCCCGGGTAGATGATGGATACGTCCACCCCGGGGACCCGCTCCGCGGCGATACCCTCGGCCAGCGCGGCCACCCCGGCCTTGCTCGCGGCATAGGCGGTCATCGTCTTGGGCATACCGCGTACCGCGGAGATCGAGGAGATCACCACGAGGTGCCCGGCGCCCTGCGCGCGGAAGATCTTCATGGCCGCCTCGATCTGGGCCATGGCGCCGAGGAAATTGGTCTCGACGGTCTGCCGGTTGGGCCGGTCGCCGCCCTTCCCGAACGGCACCCCTTTGCCGAGGCCGGCATTGACGATCACCCGGTCGATCCGGCCGAGATCGGCGGCGAATCCGTCGAACACCGTCGGTACGGCTTCGAAATCGGTGACGTCCAGCGCCGCGACCCGCACCCGGACGCCGGGATGGGCCGCCGCGATCTCCGCCGCGAGTTCGTCGAGGCGCTCGGTGCGGCGCGCGCAGAGGGCCAGGTCGTAGCCGAGAGCGGCGAACTGCCGGGCCATTTCGGCGCCCAGACCGGAGCTCGCGCCGGTGATGAGGATCGAACCAGTGCCCACTGTGCTGAATCTCCTGCGGTCGGGCCGGCACCGGGACCGGTGCGGCGATGAGCGGCGGATGTCCCGAGCCTAACGGCTACGAGGGCGCCTGCCCGCAGTTCGGCACCGGAGCTGTCGGCGCTTCAGCGAGCGGCCCGGATCCGTTGCTCCGCCGGGGCCACGAACGGTGTGAGTGCCTGTTCGATCTGCCGATGCGAGGGCCGGCTGTACCGGCGTCCCGGCAGCCCGTCCTCGGGCGCGCCGGTGGCCGCGCGGCACGGATCGGTGTCCGCGGCGGCGGGATCCGTACCGAACTCGTCGCCGGTGATCTCCATCGCGGCCAGCCGGCCACCGGTACGGGCCTCGTACACGGTGAGGCGATAGACCGCCGTGAAGAGGTTGAGGGTCCGGCCCACCGGCTGCCCGGGCGCGGGCGGGTACTGGCAGGTGTGCACGAGTTCCCCTCGGCGCGCCTGGCTCACGCACGCGACCAGCTGCACCGCACCGGAATCGATCGGACGCCATACCGCGGAAGGCCCGAACGCGGTGTACTCCGGTAGTTCCCCGCCGAGGTACACCGGGCTGGGCCCGGCGGCCGAATACGGTGCGGCGGCCGGATTCCCCGCACCGCCCGCACACAACGCACCGTATTCGGCCACATCGAACCGGGCGAAACCGGAAGCCGCGAACACGGTGGCCGTCACGGCCGCGAGCGCCACCCCGGCCAACCCCAGTGCCGCCGGATACCGCAGGTCCTTCCGGCGGCGCGCGGGTTCACCGTAGGCGCGCTCCACCCAGGGCCGGTGGGGCGGCCGGGCCGCCGGCCGCGGTCCCGCCGCCGCCCGGCGCGCTCGCTCCGGCATCTCCCGGAGCCCGGCGAGACCCCGTCGCACCGGCGCCGGGATACGGTCGCCGATGCGGTGGCCACGATCGGGCCCGGGGGCGGCCGCCGGATCGGCGAAGTCCCGGCCGTCGTGCCCGGCCGATACCGCCGGCGAGCCGGTCCGCACCCTCGGCTCCGCGCCCGTCTCCCGAGCCGGGATCCCGGACCGCTGCCGTGGTTCCGCCACCGCGCCACCGGAACCACCGTCGTCCCGCCCTCGCCCGGTCACCGCGTCCCCGACACCGGGATCCTCCGCGGCCGGGCGCCCATGACCGTCCTCGACCCCGGTCTCCGGCCCGGAGAGTCGTTGATCGGAGTCGGCCCGGCCACGAGCCCGGGTATCCGTGGCCCGCATCCCGGCCGAGCTACCTGTCTCGCGCTTCGCCCCGCGCTCGTTGCCGATCGACGACCCCGCGGAATCGGCCGGGCCCGCACCGGTCCCACGGGTGACTTCGCCGCGCTCCGGATACGCATCCGGAGCGGCCGACCGTGCCGCGGCGCCCGATCCCCGGACCGGCGGCCAGGAGCGGGCGGCCTGCTCCGCGGACGCACCCCGCGGCGAGACCACGAAGTCTCCGGTGCCGCCTCGCCCCGGCAGCAGGGTGGACGCTGTGGAAAGCGCCGCGACAGGGCTCTGCCCACCCGAGGACACCGGCTCCGACGACGCACCCGGAACGGGACCGGGATCGGGCGCGAAAGCGAATCCCTCCTCGCCGAGTGCGTCCGGATCGGGCAGATACCGTGTCGCTCCGAGGGCCTCGAAGGCCCGCTCCATGTCCTCGCCGCGCCAGCGCACCGGGCCCGTGGTCGAACGCTCGAAATACTCCGCCAAACCCTCGGAGCGACCGATCCGGACCAGGACGGTCTCGATACCGTCCTCCGGCGGGGGCGGTGTCCAGCTGATCCGTGAGCCGGTCTTGGGGATCAGCACCACGAGTACATCGATATGCTCGGACAGGCCGTGCCGCCGGAAGAGCGTGGCCAGTTCATCGCGTACTTTGCGCCCCCGCAGCATCGGATTCGGCGCGGACTTCCCGGTACGCAGATCCGCGACGCCGCCATCGATCAGCCAGCGTCCGGTGGGGCCGGTAGTGAGCACACCGTGCTGGACGGAACCGAAATCGGCCAGTACCACCAGGGTGCAGGCATACGGGGTCCAGATCAGCAGGTCGGTGTCGGGGGCGGGCCGGCGGCGCGAGCGCGGTCGCGACGAGCCGAGCAGTGCCACACCACCCAACCGGCCGGCTCCCGGACCCCAATCGGATACGAGTCGCCGGACAAAACGTTGAACGCCCGACAATTCGGTGCTCTGCACGCGTACAATCACGGCGACCCCTACATCGGTGACCACGAAACCCGCGCACATCACAGCGGCGCCAGGGACCTCCGAAATTCCCTGGCGCACAATGCGATTGGATGCGCCGCCGTCCATGGTAGCAATACCCGGGACAGCGCACGAGAGCCTGCGCCCGCATCAGGGCGCGCGCAATCGGGCGACGGCCACCCAGCGGGACTCCTTCCTCTTCACGGACACGCCCGATTCCGCCGACACCGCCCGGTCGATCGTCCAACACGGTACTTTCGATACACCAGAGCCGGTCTGGTAGTGCGGCCAGCCATCGGTAGAAGCGATGACGCGAGCTGCGCGCGGTTGTCCGGGACCGCTTCGAGGAGAACGTCGTATGTCGCAGCACGAGCTATCCCACGAGGTCGTTTCACTGGTCGCGGAAGGCGAGGTACTGCGGCTCGACGCCCAGCCCGTCGACTACGCGATCGTCGCCCTCTATTTCGTTTTCGTCCTCGGTATCGGGCTACTGGCCCGGCAACGGGTGTCGTCGAGTATGGACTTCTTCCTCTCCGGGCGGTCCCTACCGGCCTGGGTCACCGGCCTCGCGTTCATCTCGGCCAACCTCGGCGCGGTCGAGATCATGGGCATGTCGGCCAACGGCGCCGAGTACGGTTTCCCCGCCTTCCACTACTTCTGGATCGGCGCGGTCCCGGCCATGCTCTTCCTGGGCGTGGTGATGATGCCGTTCTACTACGGCTCCAAGGTGCGCAGCGTGCCGGAGTTCATGCGCCGCCGCTTCGGTACCGGTGCGCATCTGGTGAACGCGCTCAGTTTCGCGGTGGCCCAGGTCCTCATCGCCGGAGTCAACCTCTATCTGCTCGGCACCATCCTCAATGTGCTGCTGGGCTGGCCGCTGTGGGTCGCGGTGATCGCGGCGGCGATCATCGTGCTCTCCTACATCACCCTGGGCGGGTTGTCGGCGGCGATCTACAACGAGGTGCTGCAGTTCTTCGTCATCGTGGCCGCGCTGCTCCCGCTGACCCTGATCGGCCTGCACCGGGTCGGTGGCTGGGACGGATTGCAGGACAAGGTGGCCGCCTCCCCCGGCGGTCCCGAACAACTGGACTCCTGGCCGGGTAACGCGCTGTCGGGCTTCGCCAACGACTTCCTGTCCGTCCTCGGCATCGTGTTCGGCCTCGGATTCGTCCTGTCCTTCGGCTACTGGACCACCAACTTCGTCGAAGTGCAGCGTGCACTGGCCACCCACTCCATCGCCGCCGCGCGTCGCACCCCGATCATCGGCGCCTACCCGAAGATCCTCATCCCGCTGATCGTCATCATCCCGGGCATGATCAGCGCGGTCCTGGTTCCGCAGATGGCCCAGTACAAGGCGGCGGTCACCGCGAACCCGGATGTGGAGAGCGACGTCACCTACAACCAGGCGCTGCTCTATCTGATGAAGGACGTGCTGCCCAACGGTCTGCTCGGGGTGGGCCTGGCCGGCCTGCTGGCCGCGTTCATGGCCGGTATGGCGGCCAATGTCTCGGCCTTCAACACGGTGTTCAGTATCGACCTGTGGCAGCAGTACGTGGTCAAGGACAAATCCGACGGCTACTACCTGCGGGTGGGGCGGCTGGCCACGGTGGGCGCCACCGTCGCCGCCATCTTCACCGCCTTCATCGCCGGCGGGTTCAGCAACATCATGGACTACCTGCAGACGCTGTTCAGTTTCTTCAACGCCCCGCTGTTCGCCACCTTCATCCTGGGCATGTTCTGGAAACGGATGACTCCCACGGCCGGTTGGACCGGCCTGGTCGCCGGTACCGCGGTGGCGGTGACCATCTTCGTACTGAACGAGACCGAGGTGTTCTCACTGTCGGGCCAGGGCGTGAGCTTCGTGGCCGCCGGCGCAGCCTTCGTGGTGGATATCCTGGTCAGCGTGGCCGTCACGCTGGTGACCGCACCGAAACCGGCCGCCGAGCTGGTCGGGCTGGTCTACTCGGAGACACCGCGCGAACTGCGCACCGACCCCGAGGCCGCCACCCTGCCCTGGTATCAGCGCCCGGTCCTGCTGGCGGGTATCGCGCTGGTGCTCGTGATCGTCCTCAATATCGTCACCGGATAGGACAACCATCGTGCTCTTCGATATCCGCACCATTGTCGGCAGCCTGCTCGGCCTCTACGGCGTCATCCTGGTGATCACCGGACTGGTTCACGACACCGTCGACGAGGAGGCCAAGACCGGCGGTATCAATGTGAACCTGTGGGCCGGACTGGGCCTGGTGGTGGTCGCCGCGGCCTTCGTGGCCTGGGCGCTACTGCGTCCCGTGGCGGTCGACCACCCCGATCGGAAATCGCCGCGGGACGGCACCGACTGATCCGCCCGGTGCCCGGAAGTGCGGCGTATCCCTCCACGGTGGAGCGGGCCGATACGCGGACCGGCGGCAGCTCAGTCCGGCAGACCCAGCGCGAAGCCGATCGCGATGAGAACACAACTGATGACGGCGACAGCCACGATGATCCACATGGGGCATAGCGTACGAAACCGGACGCGCGACCCGGGGACCGGGTCGCCGGTCCGGGCGGCGCGGCCCGGACCGGTTCATCCGGAGAGATCAGGGCACGACTTCGACCACGTCACCCGGGTTCAGGTAGTGGTAGACCGCGACGGCGCCGGGTTCGGTCAAGCGGATGCACCCGTGTGATTTGTGTTCCACCGGCCCGATGTGGAACGCGATATCGCCGTTGAAGAACACCGCGTAGTGCATCGGGGCGTTGTGCATGGTGCTCCAGTGGTAGAGCTCCTTGAACGCGACGTGGAAGACACCGGGTGGGGTCTCGAAGCCCTGCATACCGTGTGACATCGGCGTCGGCCCGTAGACGACAATGCCGTTGTCCATCAACCAGACCTCGTTGCTGGACAGTCGCAGGCAGGCCCGGGCCGCCGGTGAGCAGGGCGCCTGCGCCGGGATGACGGCCGGTGCACCGGGCACATCCGGCCCGTTCGGCCAGAGGGGTTCGGCCAGCGCGGGCGCGGTGGGCGCCAGCGCGGCCGCCACGATACCGGCGAGCGCGGCCGTACGGCATATCCGATGGAGGAACTGTCCGTTGCTCATCTCGTGCCGACCTCTTTTCGTCGATTTGCCGCCGCATCCGGCGAGGGATAGCAAATTCCGAGCGAAATCAGAGACCTTCACCAAGGTAACCGAATATCCCGAGCCGTGGGCGATAATCACCGGGGACGTGCCGAAATGAGACCCGGCCCGGCGATCACACAGCAACCTTCACCCGCTCAGGCGACACTCCAGCTACCAGGCGTCGAGCCGCGTCGCCGCCCGCGCCGCCGACGCTGGTAGAACACCTCCTCCACCGAGATGTTGGGCATCTCCTCGACGATTCCGGCCAGTTGCGCGTCCAGCCGCAGTTCGGCGATCCGCCGGTGCAGCCCGGCTCTCCGTTCCGCCGACAAGCCCGCCCAGATCGCGCCGATCCGGCGTTGCGAGGGATGATCGGCAAGAGCCACCAACCGGAGGAGTTCCGGCCAGAGGTCGTCGGCGTTGGCTATCTCCGGCAGTTCGGCGATCCGTTCCGGCGGCATCCGCACCAGCAGACCGACGATATAGCGCTGCACGTCGGGGTGGCTGCGTTCGGCCAGCAGCAGCAGACCCCGCCACGGTCCGGGGTAGAACGCGATGACCAGGGATTCGACGATCGCGGTGAGCGCCGCGGTATTGGCGAAGATGGGATTCATCGCCATCCGTTGCAGGGCCGGGTTACCGAGTTTCGACACGAAGGTCATCAGTTCCGGCGCCGCGCCCTTCTGGATGACGTGGGCGGCGAGTTTGCCCAGCGCTTCCGGACTGGCGATCGCGAGCAGGATATCCCCGATCTCGGACACCACGTCCCGGGAAGCCCGCGACATCACCGAGATCGCCGCCTCCTTCAATTCCGGCGAACCGGCCAGCACCGTCTCCATCATGCGCGGGACCCGTCGCGACCGGCCGTCCAGCAACTGGCGCAGTATGTTGCTGATCGCGGGCGCGGAATACGCGTAGGCGGCGGAGAAGATGATGCCCTCGTCGTCCAGGGTTCCGTGCTCGACCGCCTCGACGAATTTCGGTTTGGCGTATTCGAGGAACGGTCCGACGGTGATGTGGTCCTTGCGGCGTAGGACCTCGTTCACGATGGCGACCAGCGGCTCGGAGGCCATGATGTCGCCCAGTTCGCCGAGTGCCTTGGGATCCACATAGGGGGTGCAGTCCGCGGCGTACTCCGTCTTCAGCATGGTGAGCGTCTCGGCGGCGGCATCGGGATATTCGACGCCGACCGCTCCGGCCGCCCGGCCGGTCATCATGGGCGGCACGATGCGCTGTACCAGGGGCAGCGACACTGTGAGCGGGATGATCGGGATCAAGCGTCCGATCCGTTTGAACATCTCACCGTGGTACTCGAAGATCCGGCCCGAGATACGCTGCTCGAGTTCGTGCAGGTGATCGGCGCCGAGTCGTTCGAGGTAGGCGATACGTTCGACAGGCACGTGTAGCGTGCGCGCGAGCAGGATCATCTGCGCGCGGGTGACCAGATCGCTCATCCTTCGAGTTTGTCCCCGAACATGATCCGGCGGGTGATCGTCCGGAACGGCGGGGGAAAGAACCGGATCATGCCGTTGACGGCTTCGATGAGCAGGTCCTTCTCCTGTTGCTGGGCACTGCGGAACAATCCGAGCAGATCTTGGATCTCGGAGTCGGACAGCATTTCCGACGCGGCAGTGGGTCCGTTCAGTTCGCGGACGAGTTCGGTTTTGGCACTCATTCTGCTCCTGTGTATCTATCAGGGGCCGGCGGCCGCGACAACCACCGCCGACACCGGGTATTACCCGCCCGACGATATGCCGAATCTTCGCGAACGTAAGGGCATTCACAACTGGTGTTATCTGCCTGCAATTTGTGTCGCCGCACACCGCCGGGGTGCCGCAGACGCTACCGCAGGCCGGTACCCTGCCCGATGGTCCGCTGACCGACACGGGCCCGGCTCGGGCCCGGCTCGCCGATCACCCCAGGTCAATGCTGTTGTATTCGGGCGCTGGGGATCCCGGCGGCTGCGGCCGCCGGGGAGTGAGAGCACTCACCCGCCACGGACGCCGGTATCAGCGAGCCGCGGGCGCGGGTGGTGTCCCGTTCTCCGCTGCCGCCAGGTGCCGGCGCAGGAACAGC
The DNA here is from genome assembly GCF_040609955.1 of Nocardia sp. NPDC004568. Lineage (NCBI taxonomy): Bacteria > Bacillati > Actinomycetota > Actinomycetes > Mycobacteriales > Nocardiaceae > Nocardia > Nocardia sp. NPDC004568. The sequence continues at coordinate 16,971 of NZ_JBEXLL010000059.1, read as the reverse complement.
AGTTGGTGGGCCACGGCGGCATCGAAGAACGGATTGCCCGGCCAGATACCGAAGTGGTCGCAGGGATAGTGACGTACCTCGGCCCGCGCCGCGAACGCCGCCCGCGCCGCGGCGTGCGGCGGTGCGCCCCGATCGAAATCGGCGATCTGCACGAGCACGGGAAGGTTCAGTTCGGCGGCCGCGCGCGCGGGCCGGTAACCGGGAAGCTGTGCCAGCGCACCCGCGTCGATCTCGTTTCGCCAGGTGGGTCCGGCGAGCGCGCGGTAGGAGTCGTAATAACCCTCCGATGTCAGCGCGGCGACCTCCCCGGGCCGTCCGACGAGCGGGATGAGCCCGCTACCGCCGAAGGCCGCGGCCAGCCGGGCCCGGGCACCGCCGACCGCTCCGCGCAGTACTCCCGCGACACCACTCTCCCGCACCGCCAGGACACCCGCTGCCCGGCCGTCGACCAGCGGAGTGACCGAGACGACCGCCGCCAGAGCGGCCCGGACGGCGGTCGAGTCGGCCGGTGTGGCGCTAGCGGCGGCACCGGCGGCGAATACATGACCGCCCGACAGCGAGACGCCCCACAGCACCACCCGACGCGGGTCGATGCCCGGTAATCGCGCGGCGGCCAGCACCGCGGCCCGGTAGTCGGCCAACTGTTCCGACATACGCACCCGCTGCCGCGGCCGGCCCCCGCTCGCACCGAAGTACCGGAAGTCGAAGGCGAGGACGTCTATTCCGGCCGCGGCGTAGGCCCGCGCGAACGGTTCCAGCCCGGAATCCTTGGTTCCCCCGAAACCGTGCGCCATGACCGCGACCGGACGACCGGCCGGGCCGTCGAACTCGGCGGACGCGGCGGGGAAATGCCACGCGTGACAGTCCTCGCCGCCGGAGCGGAAGGTCACGGTGGCCACGGCGGTGGTATCGGCCGGGCCCGGGGTCTCGCGCAGAGTCATGAATCGTTCCTCGCTGTGCTGGGTGCGGCGGGTCCGGCGCCGTAGATCGACCGCAGCCAGACGCTGACCACCGATTCGATATAGCTTTCCCGGTCCAGTTCCACGTCGAAGGTCAGTCGCTCGAGCAGGCGCTCGTTGAGCAGGAGCAGGACATCGGCGACGGCGGTGGCGTCAGCGCCGGCCGGGGCGCGACCGCCGGCGCGTTCGGCCTCGATCATGGCCGCGATGGACGGAATGAAGGCCTGGCGATCGGACTCCCACAGTTCGCGCACGCCCGGGGCACTGCGCGCGGCCAGTACGGCGCCGTAGAGATGACGGTTGCGATCCCAGAACTCGACGAGTCCGCGGATGGTCCGCTCGATACGCTCGGCGGGTTCGCCGGCGCCGACGAGAATATCGTTGAGCGCGAATACTTCCTCATAGGTTTCCTCGAGCGCGGCGGCCACGGCCGCGGCCTTGTTCTCGAAATAGAAGTAGAACGCGGATCGGGTGAGCCCGGCACGGCGGGAGATCTCGGCGATATTGATGGGCTCGAGCCGGCCACCGTTGTCGCGCAGCAGTTCGTCCAGTGCCGTCAACAACGCGCTACGCCGCTGATCGCCGCGCTGCGGGGCCCGGCGATCGGTGCGCGACCGTGCGGTCATCCCGCCCGTCCCAGCGGGACCGGCCCCCGGGCCCGGGCCCGGCGCAGCCCGGCGGGCAGTTCGGTGAGACGCAGGTCCCGTTCGTAGACGAAGTAGTCCAGCTGCTGGGTGTGCCGGGGACGGTCCACCACATGACCCGTGAACCGCTGCTGATCGGCTTCGATGACCCGGTGCATCGTCTCCACCGGCGGCGGCCGGTAGTGCCCGGCCGCGTACGCGGCCACCAGCCGCGCCTGGCATTCCACGAACGGGAAGAGCGTGGGAAACGGCTGGGCGAATCCCACGAAGGCGAGGTCGTCGATACCCGGTGTGAATATCCGCTTGTAGAGGGCTATCCGATTGCCCGGAGCACTGAGGAATGCCGGATCGAAGAAAGGGAAGGTGATGTTGTATCCGGTGCAGTAGATGATGACATCGAAATCCTTCGCCGTCCCGTCCTCGAAATGCACCGTGGCGCCGTCCAACCGGCTCACATCGGGTTTCGCGACCACATCACCGGAGCCGAGCCGCAGCGGCAGTTCCACCGATTGGGTGGGATGGGCTTCGAAGAATTTGTGGTTCGGCGCGGGCAGACCGTATTTCACCGGATCTCCGGAGACGAACGGCGTGAAGATCTGGGTGATCTTCCGCTGCCAGGACAGCGGTATATAGGGGACGGTGCGGAAATAACGGTCGGCCGGAGTACCGGCGAAGTATTTGGGCACCACCCACGCACTCGACCGGGTCGACAACCACACCTCGTTCTCGGTACTGCGTGAGGACAGCTCGACGGCGATATCGGCGGCACTGTTGCCGATGCCGACGATCAGGATGCGCTTGCCGTACAGATCCAGCGGCGTGCGCGGATCGATATAGGAGTGGGAATGGATGGATTCCCCGGTGAACTCACCGGGGAAATCCGGGAAGCGGGGATCCCAGTGGTGCCCGTTGGCGACCACGAGCAGATCGAATCGGCGGGTCTCGCCGGTCCCGGTCTCGATATCCCAGCCACCGCCCGCGGCCGGGCGGGCGTGTTCGACGGCATTGCCGAATTCGATGGCGCGTTTCAGGTCGAAGGCCGCGGCATAGCCCTCCAGGTACTCCTTGATGAGGGTGTGGTGCGGGAAGTCGGGATAGGACTCCGGCATCGGATAGTCGCGAAAGGAGAGCTGGTATTTCGAGGTGTCGATGTGCAGGGAGCGGTAGGCGCTGGAGTGGCCGTTCGGATTACCGAACGCCCAGTTGCCGCCGATACGGTCGGAGGCTTCGAAACAGGTGTACGGAACACCGTAGTCGCCCAGCATCTTCCCGGTGGTCAGGCCGCTGATACCCGCCCCGATGACAGCGACGGTGGGTTGAGACATACGACCTCCTCGAGCACTACGCCGGTATTTCGGCCGACGAGCCGGGTGATACCGGTCACACACGGACCCTAGGCATGAATTTGACAGGTGTCAATAAAAATCAACTCTTGTCAGCCCTCGGCGGAGGGGCCTACTTTGTGAGGCACGCCATAGTCGGCCGGAGCGGGAGGTCACCCATGAGAGCGCTGCAACTCACCGAACCCGGCACCCTGGAGATACGTGAGGTCCCGATTCCGGAACCGGGTCCGGGCGAGCTGCTGATCCGGGTGGGCGCCGCCGGGCTCTGCCACTCCGACCTGCATGTACTCCACCTCCCCTTCAAGGTCCGCGAAGACCCGCTGACCCTCGGCCATGAGATCGCCGGCACCGTCGCCGCGGTCGGCGACCAGGTCGCCGGGCGGACGACCGGCGTACGCGGTGTGGTGTATCTGTGCTGGTCGTGTGGGCACTGCCCGGAATGCGCGAGTGGTAACGAGAATGTGTGCCGGGCGGCCGGACGGGTCGCCATGCCACCCTGTCCGGGCCTCGGACCCGACGGCGGTATGGCCGAGTACGTGGCCGTTCCGGCCACCTCCTTCGTCCCCATCGGCGAGCTGGATTTCGTCGCCGCCGCACCACTGGCCGACGCGGCGCTCACCAGCTATCACGCCATCCGCGGCGCCCGCGATCAGCTCTACCCCGGGGCCACGGCGGTGGTGATCGGCGCCGGTGGACTCGGCCACGTCGGGATCCAGATCCTGCGCGCGGTCACCCCGGTGCGGGTGATCGCGGTGGACACCGATCCGGACAAGCTCGAGCTGGCGGCGGAATGCGGTGCGCACGAGGGTCTTCCCGCCGATGCGGACACCGCGTCCCGGATCCTCGCCATGACCGGCGGCCGCGGCGCAGAAGCGGTATTCGACTTCGTCGGTGTGGACGCGACCGCGAAGCTCTCGGTCGAATCGGTGGGACCCAACGGCGCCTACCGGATGATCGGGCTGGGCGAGGGAGATCCCGGTATCACCGCGGGCCCCGCGGGCGGCCCCGGTCTGCCGTGGGGCGCGACGGTGCGCAAATCCTACGGCGGTACCAAACGCGATCTCATCGACAGTATCGCGCTGGCCCGGGAAGGGCGGATCACCGTGCGCACCCAGCAGTTCTCCCTCGAAGAGGGCGCGCACGCCTACGAACTGCTCGAACAGGGCCGGATCCGGGGGCGCGCGGTCCTGGTGCCCTGACCGGGCTCCCCTACGCCCCGGTCGCCCACATATTGCTGAGCAGTTTATGGCTGGGGGTATCGGCCAGCGACTGCGAGGATTCGTAGATCCGCACATAGGACGTGGCGTGGATGCGCCAGACCCCGTCGGCGCCGCGCCGGTAGCGGTCGGTGTAGTACCCGGCGCCGCGGATCAGCACACCGAACTCGGTGGCCAGTACCGTGTCCTCGAATAGCCAGCTACCGGTCGCGGTGTCGCCGTCGACGGTGATCTCCGGATGATTGGCCACGTGGGTGGTGACGAGGCCGGGACCCATGTTCTCGCGCATGAACCCGACCACCGCGTCGCGTCCGTCGAGCGTGAGCGCCTCACCCATGGCGTGGGTGCCGTAACGGGCTTCGATCTCCGGATCCAGCGTGGCGGCGAAATCGTCCCACTGCTTCAGATCCAGAGTGCGGAAGTACCGGTACTTGAGGCCGCGGAGAAGTTCGAGTGCCTGCAGATCCATGCAGCCACCTTGGCACGGTGACACGAGCGCGGCAAGAACATGTTCTACTTTTTCGCCGCGGCGACCCTCGTTTGCGCATTCCCGATCGTGGTACTGCGCCGATACCGGACGACAGCTCGCGGCACCCCGGTCCGTCGCGCAGGGGTTGTCGCGCGATCCAGCAGCGACGGAGACAGCAATGCACAGTGCCGACATACTCATCGACGCCTTCGACCGGGTCCGCGGTGCGGTCCACGAGGCGGTGGACGGACTCGACGAAGAGGCTCTGTCCCACCGTCTCGACCCGGCGGCCAATTCCATCGCGTGGCTGGTCTGGCATCTCACGCGGGTGCAGGACGAGCATCTGGCGGAATTGCAGAGTGCCGAATCGCTGTGGACGGGCCGCGGCTGGTTCGAACGTTTCGACCTGCCGATCGACCGGGAAGCCACCGGTTACGGCGACACGCCCGCCGCAGTGGCCCGCATCAGCGCGCCGCCCGAACTGCTCACCGGCTACCACGACGCCGTGCACGCGCGGACGGTCCGCTTCGTGGGCGCGCTGGTCGACCGGGACCTCGACGCGGTCGTGGACGCGAACTGGGATCCGCCGGTGACCATGGGCGTCCGCCTGGTCAGTGTGATCGCCGACGATCTCCAGCACGCCGGGCAGGCCGCTTTCGTCCGCGGGATCCTGTCCCGCGCCCCCGCCGGCCGCGCGGATCCGGCCGCGACCCGCTGACCGCTGCCCGGCCCGGCGGCGCCGGGCCGGGAAAGAGCGCGCCCGTCAATCGCGCAGCGCCTGCTCGCGGAGCCAGCCCAGGGTGCGCGAGAGTATCCGCGAGATGTGCATCTGCGACACCCCCAGCTCCTCGGCGATCTGGGACTGGGTACGGGATTCGAAGAACCGCATCCGCAACACCTGGCGTTCCCGGTCGGACAGCTCTTCGAGCAGGGGTTCGATCGCCAGGTAGTCCTCCAGCCAGCCGTAGGACGGTTCCTCGGCGCCCAGCGATTCCACCAGTGGCAGGGCAGAGCTGTCGCTGTCCTCCCCGGTGGCGGGCGCGTCCAGCGAGGACGCCTGGTAGGCGTTGCCGGCGATGAGGGCCTGGGTCACCTCCACCACATCGATCTCGAGTTCCGCGGCGATCTCCTTGGCCCGCGGCACCCGACCCAGCCGTTGCGAGAGGATCTCGATGGTGGGGCCCAGATTCAGCTGCAGTTCCTTGACCCGGCGCGGCACCCGGACCGACCAGGTGTTGTCGCGGAAATGCCGGCGGACCTCGCCCATGATGGTCGGCACGGCGAAGGACAGGAACGACGAACCCCGTGCGACGTCGAAGCGGTCCACCGCGTTCACCAGGCCGAGCCGGGCCACCTGCAGCAGGTCGTCGTAGTTCTCGCCGCGGCCGGAGAATTTCCGGGCGATGTGCTCGGCCAACGGCAGGCACCGTCGCATGATCTCCGCACGCAGTTCCGCACGGGCGGGGTCGTCCTCCGGCAGGGCGGCCGATTTGCCGAACAACGGCTCGATGTTGTCGTAACTGTCGTGGCCGCGATGACGGCGTGAAGGTCCGGGGTCCGCCCGCACTCCTTCACGCGCCATCGGCGCCTCCTCGGAACCAGCTGAACTCGACATCGGTCGGGTAACCACCACTCGCCACGTCGTAGGGGTGCTGTTCCACGCTGACCGAACGGGTCAGCGTCCGCACGATATGCCAGCCGAACCCCTCCTGGTCCTGGAGGGAGTCGACCTCCGAGATCGAGGTTACGCGCACTGTCATGCGATGCTCGTCGTAATCGAAATCGCAGGTCAGACTCGAATCGGGAACAGCCGCGGCAATCAACGACGTGGCCACCTCGTCGAGGGCGAGCCGGATATCGGTCACCTCGTCGAGACCGAAATCGGCGATCAGCGATACGGTCTCGGCCAGCGCTCGCAGCATGACCAGCTGCTCCTGCCGGGCCGGGATCCGTACGCCCACGGTCGTATCCGCCGATGTCGTATAGACGGAATCGGAGACACTCTCCCCCATGCGCACCACCACCTCGTTCCTGCCGCACCCCGGCGGCCGGGGGCGCCCACCGGGTCCCGTCGGTGCCCGTGACCGTCGGTGACGCCGCGGTTCGTCTTTCCTTCGGATGTCGGCCTGATTGTCACATGCGCACATACCCCGGCCGGAATCGCCGAAACCCCGCCCAGTTCACGCGCGGTCGGTCCGTTCGTGAACGGTGAGCAGCAGATGGTCGAATTCGGTACGCAACGCGGGTGCAGCGTAGTCGACCGTGGGCAGTTCGGCGACCAACTGCGCGGCCAGCGCGCGGAGTTTGGTGTTGGTCTCCTGGGAGCGCCAGATCAAGACCCGGAACGCCTGGTCGGCGCTGATCCCGTACACGACCATCAACGCGCCCTTGGCCTGCTCGATCACCGCGCGCGCCGCGTACAGACCCGGCAACGTGTCCTGCAGAGTTTCTTCTCGTTCCTCGGCCAGGGTCTCGGTGAGGTCGATGTAGTAGCCCGTGGACCCGATCACGACACCGTGCTCGTCGGTCATCACATCGGCCACCACGATCACGTGCTTGGTCCGACCGGCGCGGTCGACGATGCGGTGCCTGCTGCAGAACGGCGTCGCTTCGGCCACCGATCTCGCCAGCGCGTTCGCCACCTGCGCGCGGTCGTCGGGGTGCTTGTGGCCGAGCAGCAGCTGGGTACTGGGCGTCATCGGCGCGGCCGGGTAACCGTGCATCTCGGCTACGGCTTCCGACCATTCCCAGCGTTGGTCGGCGAACCAGAACCGGAAGGCGCCCGCACACTGCGAGACGCCCCCGATCGAGTCCAGCAGTTCCTCGGCGACCACGCCGTCTTCTCGCGTCACGGCTCGAGTATCGACCGTTCCAACGTGGAAAGCGACCCGCCCCGGCCGCTCGGCGGCCGGGGCGGGGTAGCGCGCGGAAGCGGCGGCTCAGCTCGTGAGCGCGCTGCTCAGGCTCGGGAAGTACTGGAACAGCGGCCGCACTCCCGCGACCTCGAGGGCCCGTTCCACTTCCTTGCGGCCACTGACCACCCGTAACTCGACGCCGGCCCGCCACGCGGCGGCCTTGGCCTCGGCGAGGATGACGGCGGCACGGATGCTCATGAACGTGGTCGCGCGCAGGTCCAGGACCACGGCGCGGCACAGGCCGGTGCGGCATCGTTCGAGCAGGGTGCGTAGTTCTTCGTGCAGTACGGCGTCCAACTCGCCTTCGACGCGGGCGATCACACATTCGGGGTGTTCGGACCTGCGTCGCGACCACATGCGCCCGGTGGTCACCGGACGCGAGTCGCTCTTGCGATGCTGATCGACCTGGCACCGGGCGGTGGTAACCGACATATCAATCCCATCCCTTGCTGGTGGGGGATTTCCGGTTGGCGTACGCGCGACGGGCGGATATCGGAATGGGAACGTCTCCCGCTCATCGAACCCGGGCACCGGGATACGCGGCACCGGGATCGGCTGCATGTTTTCAACCTGTCGACCATTCTGGCACGGTCGGCCGACCGTGTACACCGCCGCCGACCCCGGCATATCCGATCACCGGCACCCCCGGACGGCCGGATGGAGATGTTTATCCCTCGAACGACCGGCTATTGCGCAGAGGCACAGGGCCGGGTCGGACCGGCCGACCGAACAGGGGCGGAGGTTTCCGGAATGGCTTCTCTGACCGCGGTGGCACTGGTGTGCTCCTTGAAGAGTTCACCCACCGAATCCAGTAGCGATCTACTGGCCCGGCAGGTGCTCGACGAACTCACGAAACACGATGTGTCGGGCGAGGTGATCCGGGTCGTCGACCACGATATCCGGCCCGGTACCAGTGCCGACGAAGGTGACGGCGACGAATGGCCCGGTGTCCGGGCCCGGGTGGCCGACGCCGATATCCTGTTGTTCGCGACGCCGACCTGGGTCGGTCATATGTCCTCGGTCGCACAACGTGTGCTGGAACGACTCGACGCCGAACTGTCGGAAACCGACGACGCGGGGCGGCCCGCCATGTTCGGGAAGGTCGCCCTGACCGCGGTGGTGGGGAACGAGGACGGCGCCCACAAGATCACCGCCGACCTGTTCCAGGGCCTGAACGACATCGGCTACACCGTGCCCGCGCAGGGCGGAACCTACTGGAACGGTGAGGCCATGAGCGGGGTCGACTACCTGGACCTGGAGAAGATCCCCGATGCGGTGGCCTCCACCAACGCGACCGCCGCCCGGAATGCGGCACATCTGGCGCGGGCGCTGCGCGGCGCGCCCTACCCGGCCGACTGAACCCGCGGCGTGTTCCCGCCACCCTCTCCAGGGGTCCGCCCGATGCCTGTGAAAGGCGAACCATGGTCGAAACACTCACCCCGCGCGGAGCCGCCGTCGGCGCGCCCGCGCTCCCCGTGGCCCGCGGCCCGCTGTCGGCGGCCGTGCTGCCGTTGTTGCGGGAAGCGCCCGGACGGCCGGTACCCGAGGTCCCCGACGACCTCGATCCCTACGGTGACGATTTCCAGCTGACCCTGCACACCTGTTACGAGCTGCACTATCAAGGTTTGCGCGGGGTCGACGCCGACTGGGAGTGGGACCCGGGGCTGCTGCGATTACGCGCGGAACTCGAGCGCCGGTTCCTCGCCACCCTGCGCGCCGAGGTGCCCGGAGGTACCGATGTCACCGCGGAACTGGACCGATTGCTCACCGTACCGGTGGCCGGCGGCGTACCGGGCCGGCTGCGCGACGACGGGTCCTGGTGGCAGATGCGCGAGTACTTCGTCCAGCGCTCGATCTACCACCACAAAGAGGCCGATCCGGTGGCCTGGGTGATACCGCGTCTGCGCGGGCGGGCGAAGGCCGGATTGGTGGCGATCGAGTTCGACGAGTTCGGCGGCGGTCGCGGGGATCGCGTCCACGCCCGCCTCTACGCCGACCTGCTGCGCGGCGCCGGCTTGTCCGACGGCTATCTGCACTATCTGGACATCGTTCCCGCGTCCATGCTCGCCCTGGTCGACATGATGTCGCTGTTCGGCCTGCACCGTTCGCTGCGGGGGGCGGTCGTGGGCCATTTCGCGGCGGTGGAGATCACCTCCTCACCGGCCTCGAAACTCATGGTCGAGGCGCTGCGGCGGTTCTCCGCCCACCCGGACTGCGTCCGCTTCTACAGCGAGCATGTGACCGCCGACGCCGTCCACGAACAGGTCGTCCGCCGGGAGGTGCTCGACGATCTGCTGGCCCGCGAACCCGAGCTGGCCGAATCGGTCGTCTTCGGCATCCAGGCGACCGATCTGCTCGAGGACCGGTGCGCGGAGCAGATGCTCGGCCGCTGGCGCGCGGGCGCGAGCTCGCTGCGGACGACGGAAGGGTGAATCCGGTGTTCGTCCGAGTTCCCGGCGTCTACCGTCCCCAGCCGGATACCCGGCTGCTGGCCCGTGCGATGACCGATGCGGCCCTGCCGCGCGACGCGCGGGTCCTCGACGCGTGCACCGGAACCGGTGCGCTGGCGATCCACGCCGCCCGGTCGGGGGCGGCGGCGGTCACCGCGGTGGACCTGTCGCGTGCCGCGCTGGCCTCGGCCTGGTTCAACAGCCGGCTGTACGGCGTGCGGCTGGAACTGCTGTGCGGGGACGTCACCCAGGTGATCGAGGGCCGGACATTCGACGTGGTGGTCGCCAACCCGCCGTACGTGCCCAGCGAAACACATCCGCCCGAGGACGGACCGGCGCGCGCCTGGGATGCCGGCTGGCACGGCCGCCATCTGCTGGACCCGCTGTGCGAGATGATGCCGCAGCTGCTCCGGGTCGGCGGTACCGCGCTGATCGTGCACTCCGCGGTCTCGGGGATCGCCACTACCCTGACCCGGTTGCGTACGGGCGGGCTGAAGGCGACCGTGGTGGCCCGCACCGTCATCCCGTTCGGGCCGGTGATGCGCGACCGGCAGGAGTGGTTGCGCGAGCGCGGGCTGATCCAGCCCGAACAAGAACACGAGGAACTGGTGGTGATCCGTGCCGACCGAACCCGCTGACACACCGGCAGGTCCCGACGAACTGCTCGCCGCCATCCGCCACGCCGCCTCCGCTCCGCCGGACTACGGTGCGGCGGAGGACGTCGGCGCCGGCCCGCGGCCCGCGCCGGACGCCACGACACCGGAGGGGACGGACCGGGTGCGCCGGATCACCTTCACCGCCGAAGGCCCGGCTCTGGTGGAGGGCCCGCTGGAGGTGGTCACCCCCGACGGCGACCACGTGCCGGCCGACCGCTTCCTGGTCGCGCTGTGTACCTGCAAACGTTCCGGGAGCTACCCGCTGTGCGATACGAGCCATCGCCGCCGGGCCCGGCGCTCCGGAAAGGACCGAGACGGGAGGTAGAGGGTATGTCATCCATGGATCCCGACCCCGCCGAAACCCCTGATCTGGAACCGGGCGGCGGTGTGCCGCCGGGTTCCACACCACCCGACACCCCGCAGACCTCCGGGTTGTCGGCGGAAGAGCCGGCCACCCGGCATCACTTCCCGCCGACCGGGGTCCTGGCGGTGGTGCTGACGATCGCCCTGGTCGCGGTGTTCGCGGTGGTGGCGGTGGCCCTGGTGATCGCGGTCGTGAGCTGATTGGCGGCGCCGTATGCGGGTAGCCGCCCCGTATGGCTCCGACCCTTCAGCAGTTGCTCCATGCGCTGACGCGAGCCGCGAATGCGCTGACGCACCACGACGTCCCCTTCGCCGTGGCAGGCGGCTGCGCGGTCTACGCCCGGGGCGGACCGCCCTCGGACCACGACGTCGATATCTTCGTCAAACCCGCCGACAGCAGCCGGGCGCGCAGCGAACTCGCCCGGGCGGGACTGCGTATCGCCGACGCGGCCGAGGACTGGCTCACCAAGGCCTACGACGGCGATACTCTCATCGACGTCATCCACCGGCCCAACAACCGCGAGGTCGACGACGCCCTGTTGGCCCGGGCCGAACTCATGCGGGTGGGACCGACGATGGCGCCGGTGGTGCACGGCACCGACCTGCTGGTCGACAAACTGCTGGTCTTCGACGCACACCGGCTGGACCTGAGCCCGCTGTTACGTATCTCCCGCGATCTGCGCGAACAGGTGGACTGGCCGTCGGTGCGCGCCCAGACCGAACATTCGCCCTACGCGCGGGCGTTTCTCGGGTTGATCGACGATCTGGGCATCGCCGACACCCACGCCGATGATCGAACCTCAGGAAAGGCCGGATAGATGTCGGAAACCCAGAACCGTCCGCCCGGCCGGCCACCGGAATATCTGGCCGCCGAACTGCACCGGGCACTGACCGAGGATCCACGCTGCGCCGAACAGGGCGTACGCGTACGGATCCGGGGCGATGTGGTGGTACTCGACGGCGAAGTGGGTACCGCGCAGCGTCGGCGCCGGCTCGAGGACGTGGTGCACGAGATCGCACCGGACGTCCAGATCCACAACGACGTACACGTGACCGCGACGCCCGGCCCGGGCGAATGCGAGGACCTCGGTGACTGACACCGGGCGGAAGGGAGTGCACCGATGCGGATCGCCGCTGTGGGGGATGTCCACCTGGGAACCGATTCGCGGGGGTTGCTGCGTCCGGCACTGCGCGGCCTCCCGGACCACGCCGATGTGCTGCTGTTGGCCGGTGATCTGACCAACCACGGGACAATGCCCGAAGCCGAGGTGGTGGCCAGGGAATTCGCCGATCTCGGCGTCCCGGTCATCGCGGTACTCGGCAACCACGATTATCACAGCGACCTCTCCGACGAGATCACCGCAATGCTGGGTGCGGCCGGCATCACGGTCCTCGAGGGCAGCGCCACCACGGTCACGATCGGCGACCGCACGCTGGGGGTCGCCGGGACGAAGGGCTTCGGCGGCGGGTTCGCCGGGAAATGCGCCAGCGTGTTCGGCGAACCCCTGATGCGCGAGTTCGCCGGGCACACCGTGGAGTTGGCCACCGGGCTCGATACCGCGCTGGCCGAGCTGGACACCGATGTCACAGTGGTCCTCACCCACTACTCCCCCGTCAGCGACACCCTGCACGGTGAACCGCGGGAGATCTACCCGTTCCTGGGCTCCTACCTACTCGGTGAACCCATCGACACCCATCGGGCGGATCTGGCGCTACACGGGCACGCCCACGCCGGATGCGAACGCGGCACCACACCCGGCGGTATCCGCGTCCGCAATGTCGCCCAGCCGGTCATCCGATCGGCCTTCGCCGTATACGAACTGCATCCGCGGCAGCTACGCGAGCGCGAACGCACCGAGACCGCGTTGAGCGGATGACGTGGCCTCTATGGGGAGAACGCGGCCTCGATACCGTCGAACCAGGCCGCTTCCTCGAGCAGCCGGGTGCTGCGCCAGCCCTCGGGAGTGCGGACCAGGTCGTGGTTGTACCAGCCACCACAGGTGAACTGTTTGCCCGGGGACACGATCATCGGGTTGAAGAACATCGCCCGCACCTTCGCGGTGTCGCCGTCGAGGTCGACCGCGATATTCGAGATGAAGTGCTGGGTGCGGACGAACAGGTTCAGCTGTTCGGTCAGCTGGGCCACCACGGTCTCGAGATCGCCGACCGGGCCGCCGGCCGTGCTGTAGTCGATCTGCGCGTCGGCGGTGAACACCGTCCGGTACAGCGCCCAGTCCTTGCTGTCGACGGCGGTGGCGTAGCGGGTGAGCAGATCGGTGATCTCGAGCCGGTCGGCGAGGGTCGCTGAATCCATCCGTCCATACAACCGCACCGTCGCGGTGTTCCGGGCCGGTTCGGGCTCGGCGGCGGCGAAAGATCCGGCGCCACCGGCGCACCCCGGGCGCGGGGCCGGGCCCCGCGATGCCCGGGCGCGGCGCCGGGACCGCGACGTCCACCCGGGCGGGCCGCTCCCGCCACTCCCGGACGACCGTGTCGGCGTCCACCGGCGCGATCGGCACCTGTGGGCCGGTGGGCAGCCGCAGCCGTCGACGATGCGCCGGTTGAGTTCGGCGACCGTCGCACGGACCTCGTGTTCGGACGTCACGTCGCGGACGGTCTCCGGTAAGCGCTCCACATCACGGCGCAGCAGCAGCGAAGGGGGCAGCATCGCGTCGCCGCTCACACCTTCGCGACGCAGATAGTCGCGCAACCACGCGTTCTCGTCGTGGTAGGGATTTCCGGCGCCCGGTAGCGGTTCACCGGCGCCGGGGAGGTTCTCGAAGTCACCACGTTCGGCGGCCTCCCGGATCTTGCGATCGACCCAGGACTCGAAGTCGATACCGACGGGTTTGCGCTCGGTCATCGTGCCTCCTCACCGTCTCCCACCACGGTAGCGGCGATCCCGGCAGCCGGCACCGGTGGTGACCCGTGGAGCCCACGGGTCGCGCACCGGGGCTCAGGCGCCGTTGGTGGAGGCGCTGCGGGTGCGACCGGAACGGGCGCGGCGGCGCTCCGCCTGGAGTTCGGCGAGCTCCTGCTCGAGGATGTCGGCGACCCGGAACTGGCCGGTGTCGTAGCCGTCGGAGGAGCGCACGACATCGAGGAACTCGTCGGTCTCCTTGTCCCCGGACATCTTGCCCTTGGGGCCGTCCGAGGAACCGTTCCTGGCCCCGTCCGAGGAACTCTTACCCAACCCCGAGATCTTCTTGGGCTTGGGCACCGGAAGTTTGTCGGTGGTGTCGGCGGTCCTGGTGGTTACCGAATCCCCGTCGAACAGTGGCGAATTGGCGGCCATCTCATCGAGCAGCGAGCTGGTCCGTCCGATCAATCCCGAGGTGACCTCCGCCAGATCCCCCGACCGGCGTTTTCCCATATCACCACCCTTGCTGTCCGACCGGAAGGCCGAACCGCTCGATGCGGTACCCGATGTCTTGTTACCACCCGGTTCCAGCGCTGCCGGTTGCGGCGCGGCCTCGGTCACCGGCAGCGTGGCCGCTGCCTTCGCATGGTCCAGGCGCAGGCTCACCCGGGGCAGGTTGTTGCGGATCTGATCCGCCGGATCGGGTAGCACCCGGACCTGTTCGGTGGCCCGCAGGATCGCCATACCGTACCGGGCACTCGCCGCGTCGTGGATGAGCAGTGCGACACCGATCATCACGGGGGCGACCGCGTGTACAGCCGCGTCGTACCATTCGCCGAGTCTCAGATACGGGTAGGTGTTCAACCCGATGGTCAGCGCGAGCAGCGCGATCTCGGCGGCGGCCGTCTGCTTCCGGTTGTTGATCACTCCCCACTCGGCGACCTTGTTGGTACCGATCATGATGATGATCAGGCAGACACTGATCATCGCTTCCAGCAGGTAGCTGAACCAGAACAGAGGGTCGGTCGGGCCGGTGGGCGCGATGTTCTGCTGCACGTTGACGGCCGACCAAAGCATCCCGGCGCCGACCACACCGGCCAGTGCGCGCAACGACCAGGATCGATGCCGGTACAGCGAAGCGAGTTTGGCGTGCGGACTGGACTCCCGGCGCTGAGCGGCGATGGCTTTACGGGCGAGCAAGAGGTCGCGCATATCCGCCTTCTCGATCTGCTCGGTGGTCTGCCTGGCCCGATCGTTGGCCGAGGCGACCGCTTGGATCTCCTTCCAGCGTTGCCCGCGCTCCTGTTCGCGGATGCGCTCGGCGAGTTCGCGTTCGGCGCGTAGCTCCGATTCCGACAGTGCTTCGGTGAGGGCGGGGTCGAACTGGTAGGCCAAGCGGCCCCGAGCGTGTTCGACGCGCTGAGCCAGTTGCGTGACATCGTCCTCGAGTGGCGGTTCGACAGTCATTGCGGCTCCCGCCTCGGGTGATTCGATGGCAGACAAGTAGTCACGCCGGGGTACGGTACCGCGCTTTGCTCCGCGATGCATCGTCACGGTCGAAACAATCGAATTCCGTGGACGTTCACGGGCTGTTCACGAGTTCCCCCGGCGGCCCGGCGTTTCCGCGTCCGCGGGTGCGCGACACGCCCCGGCGACGCCCGGCAGCGCGGAAGTTCACAGGGCGTTCAGGGTGGTCAGGACCGCTTTCACCACGGGACGCGCCTCGGGGACCGGTGCGAGCGGATACACATGGAACAAACCGGGTTCGGCGAGAAGGCGCACGCGCGCGCCGGCGCGTTCGGCGAACACGCGCGCGTCGGGGTACAGGATGTCGTGCGTGCCGACGAAGAGATCCGTTTCCGGCAGCGCGTCCACCGGGCCGTTGATCGGGCTGAGCTCCGGACGCCCGAGGTCGTCCCCGCCGGCCCAGACGCGTCCCGCCTCGAGCAGACCGGGGCGCGCCAGCCACGGATCGTCCGCTTGTACCCGGTCGATCTCCGGAGCCGACAGGCGCATATCGAGACACGGCGCGAACAGGATCAGCCGCGCGGGACCGGGCAGCCCGGCCGCCGGCAGCGCCTGGGCGAGCAGCAGGGCCAGCGTGCCGCCGGCCGAATCCCCGGCGAGCACCACCCGCCCGGGATCCACCGCGGCGATCACCTCCCGGTACACCGCGAGGAGATACGGCCGCGCCGACCGGTAGGTGTAGCGCGGCGCCAGCGGATAGATCGGTACCTCGACCCGGTGCCCGGCCGCGACGAGCCGATCGATGAACCGCCAGTGCCACCGGCTGATCTCCCGGAAGAAGCTGCCGCCGTGCAGATAGACCACGACCTTCCCGGATCCGGGCGTCGTCCGGGGTGTCACGCGGTAGCACGGGAACCCGTCGACGAGGCGGGCCTCGACCCGGTGCCGGCGCTCCAGCCACCGCGGCGGGGTGTGCGCGCCGGCAGGCTCGGCCATCGCGGTCCGGGCCCGCTCGGCGGTCGCCATACCGCGTTTGCGGGTGACCCGCAGGAATACCGACAGTGCCCGGGCGCGGCGACTCACCATGACGGTCTCCTCCCTCCGTATCCACCCCGGTGGACGGAACCGGGGTGGATACGGCTCGCTCCGGAGCATATTGCGCGATGTTCACCGGTGGGGCGGGTTACCTTCGCGGCATGTGCGAAACAGGTCGTACCGATACCGGACGCACTACGTCTGCGCGTCCTTCCGGATATCGCCGAAGCAGTGGAGTCGGCGGGCCGGGGCGGATCCACGTGTGACGGTGCGGTACGGTTGCCCGCGTTGTGGAATCGAAATGTACTGCGCCGGATCGGACTTCGCCGTACCCGCCCGGAACGACCGTGCCGCCCGGTCGGTGGCCGCCGCGATCCTGAGCAGCGATATCCGATACGACGGCTACCGCAGCCACGGAGGCGACCGGGACCGCAGGTTCCGGCCGCGCACCCGCGCCGAACTCCGGGGCCGCCGCTTCTACGCGGCGCGGCACGCACTCCCGCTCGCCGGCGCCCTGGCCCGGCGCGACCCCTGGCGCCCGTCCCCGGGCCGGCACCGGCCGCAGATCCCGGTGCTCGCCCGCCGCGGCGGGC
>NZ_JBEXLL010000058.1:0-46585 GCF_040609955.1 Nocardia sp. NPDC004568 | reverse complement strand
ACGCCGTCCTGTGTTTTTTGCTGGGTCTTCCCGCGGGGCTCCCTCCGTACCCCCCCGGCGTGGGGCCCGCCCCCTACCCGCCCCCCCCCCCTCTCATTGCTCGATGCTCGGTGCGAGTCGCACCCGGAGGTGCGGCGCCGATCCCGCTCTCCGCGTCTCTGAGGAGCGAAGAGCGGGCCGACCGCTAGCTCGTCCGGATGCGCAGGCCCGGGTTGTCGGAGAGCACCACGCTCACCGGCTGCGCGAACAGCTGCGGGGCGTTACCGGTGAGCACACCCAGGATGTTGGGGATCTCGCAGATCGGATAGTCGGCCACCGAGGAGGCGCTGGAGATGCCCAGGGCCTGGCGTCCGGTCACGATCGGGCCGCCGCTGTCGCCGGGGAGGGCGCAGATATTGGCGGAGAAGCTCTGGGTGAGCTGCCGGTCGCCGACCTGGACGGTCTGGTCCACGGCGTTGACCACACCGCAGCTGAAGCCGGTCCGCGAACCCGACTTGCAGACCGGCGCGCCGACCACGGGGGTGGCGACGCCGTCGATCGCAATCGGCGCGGCGCCGGGCACCTTCACCTGGTTGTTCTGGAAGCGGCCCGCGGCCCCGTCCTCGATGCTCATGATCGAGTAGTCCTGGGCGCCGAGTACCGACTTCTGGTAGGTGGCGATCTGCGGGCCCACCTTGTTGCCGCCGAGGGATTCGTGCACGGTGGCGGCACCGACATCGTCCAGGTTGGGGTTGCAGTGCCCGGCGGTGATGTTCACGGTGTTACCGGCCGGGCCGGTCGCGTTGAAGCCGAAGGAGCAGCGCAGCGAGCTGTCTCCGGCGATGGCGGCGAAACCGTCACCGCCGCCCACCGCGGTGGTGGCCGCGTCGGCGACCGTGGCCGCCTGGGGCAGCGTTTCCGCCGCGACCGGCGGGGCCGTGACGATGACGCGGGCCGGATCGATGAAGTTCGGCATGGGCAGGCCGACCTTGTCGACCCGCACCGCGATGCTGTTGTTGACGGTATCGATCACGACACCGCGTACCAGTGCGGACACCGCTTCGGGCTGACCGTCGAGCCAGCGTTCGAAGGCGCTCTTCTCGCCGCGCAGTGTCGTTTCGCTCTTGGCGACATTGCGGACCACGAATCCACTCGATTCGGCCGCGCCGCGCGCCTCGTCGCCGCCGGGGCCGTTGGCCAGGGCCACCACTCCGCGGCCCTGCTCGTCGAGCCAGGCGCCACCGAACACCTGGGGGAACTGACGCTGGGCCGTGGTGGCGAACGCCGCCACCTGCTGCGCGGTATCGGCGCGCGCCAGGTACTCCTCGGGGGAGATGTGCAGATCCCGGTTCAGTGCCGCGACGAGGTCGGCGGGGAGGCCGATACCCGGGTCGGGGGCAGCCGAGGAGACCGCTGCGATCGGGCCGAACAGCAGGGCGGCCGCCGAGGCGGCGACCGCGGCACGTTGCATGCGTTTTCTGGTCGGCGCCGACCTTCGTTTACCTATGCGTGGCATGAGCATGGAGAGACTATATCGGGCTCAGCCGGCATTCGGCCTGGTTCGTACCGCGATACCGCTGCCGATGCCGCCTCCGGCGGCCGCGTCGGCGTGCGCGAGGATGCCGCGGATGGGAATGCCCAGCGTAGCGGTGCCGCCGTACTGCGCGAGGGCGATATTGGCCTTCTCGCAATCGGGCGCGTCGGCGGCATTGGAGCCGCTGGTGATACCCAGTGCCAGGGTGCCGCTGACGATGGCCCCGCCGCTGTCACCGCCCAGCGTGCAGGCCGAGCTGGCGAACCCCCGGATGACCTTCGCGTCGCCTTCGGTGGTGAACAGCTGGGTCTCGACCCGGTCGGCGACCACGAATCCGCAGGTGAAGGTGGAGGACTGTCCGGATTTGCAGACCGGGGCGCCGACCACCGGGTCGGCGGTGCCGGTGATGGTCAGGGTGGTGCCGTTGGCGCCGCGCACCGACGGCTGGTCCATGCCCGCGCCCACCGCGCGCTCGTTCAACTGGATCACCGAATAGTCCAGCGTGCTGGGGCCGCCCAGTTCCGACTGGACGAAGGTGCCGAGCTGCGGGCTCGCCGGGATATTGCGGATATTCGGCCCGTATACGGCGGCCCGTTCGTCGCCTTTGTCGATATTCGGATTGCAGTGGCCGGCACTGATGTTCAGCGCGTTACCGGCGGAATCGACACTGTTGAAGCCGAAGGAGCAGACGTCGACGCTCTTGAGTTCCGCGTCGTCGAGTGGGCCGGGGGCGCTGATGTAGGTGTCGCCGCCCATCGGGCGGTGTTCCACCGGGCCGCCGCCCTCGGGGGAAAGGACGACCTTGATGTTGGCGATCAGGGTCGGCAGGTTGATCATATGCGCCAGTGGCGTATTTGCGACGTTGACGACCAGCTGGCTGTTGAGGAAGTCGATCGCAATGGAGTTGATCACCTGCGAGATATCCCGGGGCTGCGCGGCGACCCATTGATTCATCTGGGTGAGCGAGGTTTCCAGCGCGGCCGCCGAGACCGGGGCCAGGCGCGTGGAATATCCGTCGTCGCTGGCCACCTTGGCGGCGTCCGGCGAGGTCACGGCGACGGTGGGCTTACCCTCCGGGGTCATCCACGCGCCGGCGAAGACGTCCGGGCGTTCGGCGCGGAATTCGGCCGCGTAGGTCTGCAACTGCTGGGCGCGCGCGGCGCGGTCCAGATATTCGGTCGGGGTCATATTCAGATCGCGGGACAGCGCTTGGACCAGTTCGGCCGGCAGGTCCTCGGCTTTTAGTTGTTCCGGTTCCGGCGCGGCGATCGCCGCGGTCGCGCCGAACAGGGGAGCCAGGAGAACGGTCGAGCCGATAACGGCAGCTTTGACCGCGGCGCGACGCGCCACCGACTTGCGCATGAAGTCCCTTCGTCGGCACTGTGTGCCGGATAATCCGTGGCCACGAGATCGAATCCATTGGCGCACAAGTTTGCTCGAGCTTCGACCGAGTTGCCGGGGTGGCCGGAATAACACCGGTCAGCGGATCACTCTAAGGCACAAAACGCTATCTGGCCTCTTCTTGACGACCTTCCTTGGATCCGGTGTCGGGAAGGTCCATATCCGGGTCCTCGGTACGGAACGGAACGGGGAAGGGGAAGATCCGCGGCCGGGTCCGGGTGGTCGTCGTCTCGGTCCCGGTGGTCGGCTCGGTGAGGGTCGGGCCGCTGGGCTCGGTGGTGGACGTCGAAGGGACCGTGGTGGGCGCCGGGGTCGTCTCGGTGACGGTGACCGGAGGCGGGGCGGGCAGCGGTTCCTCGGTGTAGGTCGGTTCCGGCTCGTAGGTCGGCTCGGGTGTGTAGGACGGGATCTCGGGGGCGGGGGCGACCGGCTGCGGCTGTACCGGGGGCGGCGGCGGAGGCGTCTCGGCCACCGATGTGGTGACCGGTTCGCCCGGCTCCGCCGCCCCGGGCCGCAGAATCGCGGTGACACCGAGGGCGCCGATCAACAGGCCGCCGAACGCCGCGGCCGCCACCAGCGCGGCCGTCCGCCGGTGGCCGCGCTCACGAGTGCCGCCGGTCGCCGTCGCTCCGGCCGCGGGCTTCTTCCCCTTGGTGGCGGTGGACACCGCGGCCGCGGTGCCGGTCGCGGGCCGGGGGGCGGCCGCGGGGCCGGAGCCGGTGGCCGGATGCGATCCGGTGGCGGGGGCCGGCCCGGCGGCTATGGCCGCCAGACTCGGTCCGCCGTAGGTGGCTTCGGGATCCAGGGCGGGCACCAGGGCGGAGTACGCCTTGGCCGGAGTGTCGCCGTCCCGCAGTTTCGGCATGACGACGGTGTCCAGCGCGGAGTTCTGCGCGGTCGAGGGGTCGGGCGGGGTGGCTCCGGCCGGGGTCTCCAGCACGACCGCGAGCGCCGCCCGGCCGGCGCTCTCGGCGAAATACCGGCTCGTATCCGCGGGGGTGAGATGGGCGGGTCCCGCCGGGAGTTCGTCCTCGCCGACCAGGGCCACCGATTTCAGGCCCAGGTAGTCGAGTGCGTCGCGCAGGGCCATCACCTGTCCGGGCGCCCAACCGGCGGGATGGGCGGCATAGAACTCAGCGGGGCCGTTGAGGTGTTCGGCAGTGAGGTTGATCAGGCAGAACAGGGCGGTGGCGAGCAGATCTTCACCGCGGTAGGCCTCGCCGTCGTCCACGGCGACACCCGCCGGATCGCCTACGGCCGCCACGAAACCGGTGATCGTGTGGGTGTGCCCGGGTGGGGCGACAGCGCCGCCGAGGACCGCGTCCCCGTCCTCGGACATGTGCAGCACCGGCTCACGGAGGACGAAATGCGGGTCTCCGTCGTCGTCGACGACCGCCGCGGTGCACGCGTACTCGGCGATGTGCAGGCCCACCCCAGTGGCCATTCTCGGATCCTCGCTTCGACTTCCTCATCCAAAAACAACGGTACGG
Organism: Nocardia sp. NPDC004568; assembly: GCF_040609955.1. Lineage (NCBI taxonomy): Bacteria > Bacillati > Actinomycetota > Actinomycetes > Mycobacteriales > Nocardiaceae > Nocardia > Nocardia sp. NPDC004568. The sequence goes on along the minus strand of NZ_JBEXLL010000058.1, from coordinate 42,181 downwards.
GTTCACCCGCACGTCGCCGTACCGCGTCGCGGGGCGCCGCGGTCACCATGGGCGGAGCTTCGACAATAGCGCCGGCGAGCGGGTTGTGGGGATCGGGGAGCAGCCCGTAGTCGGGGCGCCGGCGCGATACAGCTGGGTCACGATGTCGCGTCGACCCGGTCGCCGCGGCGGGGCGCGGGAAGAATGGGGCGGGGCCCGGTATGAGGGGGCGGGAATACATCGCCGGTGCCGGGGGTTGAGCTGATCGACAATGTTGAGTGACATCGGCTCAAGTTTGACTTGACGACCTCTCCGAGGCGGGGCAGGATTGAGCCGACCACGCTCAGTATTGCTGGGACCGTGCTCTATGTTCTGCCTGGAGCTGGTCCACGCGGTGGGTCCCACAGACCCGCGGCGCAATGGGCACAGCGCCCGGACAGACACAAGCAGTCGAAAATGAGGAGGAAACAAATGGCTCGTGCGGTCGGAATCGACCTCGGGACCACGAACTCGGTCGTCGCCGTTCTCGAAGGTGGGGAGCCGGTCGTCGTCGCCAACTCCGAGGGTTCGCGCACTACGCCCTCTGTCGTCGCGTTCGCGAAGAACGGTGAAGTACTGGTCGGGCAGCCGGCCAAGAACCAGGCCGTGACCAACGTCGACCGCACGATCCGCTCGGTGAAACGGCATATCGGCACCGACTGGACCGTGGAGATCGACGGTAAGAAGTACACCTCGCAGGAGATCAGCGCGCGCACGCTGATGAAGCTGAAGCGCGACGCCGAGGCATACCTGGGCGAGGAGATCACCGACGCGGTGATCACCGTGCCCGCCTACTTCGAGGACGCGCAGCGTCAGGCCACCAAGGAAGCCGGCCAGATCGCCGGCCTCAATGTGCTGCGCATCGTCAACGAACCCACCGCCGCGGCCCTGGCCTACGGCCTGGACAAGGGCGACAAGGAACAGACCATCCTGGTCTTCGACCTCGGTGGCGGTACCTTCGACGTCTCGCTGCTGGAAATCGGCGAGGGTGTCGTGGAGGTCCGCGCGACCTCCGGTGACAACCACCTCGGTGGTGACGACTGGGACGAGCGGGTCGTGAAGTGGCTGGTCGACAAGTTCAAGTCCAGCTCGGGCATCGACCTGACCAAGGACAAGATGGCCATGCAGCGGCTGCGCGAGGCCGCCGAGAAGGCCAAGATCGAGCTCAGCTCCTCGCAGAGCACCTCGATCAACCTGCCCTACATCACCGTCGACGCGGACAAGAACCCGCTGTTCCTCGACGAGCAGCTGACCCGCGCCGAGTTCCAGAAGATCACCTCGGACCTGCTCGACCGCACCCGCGCGCCGTTCCAGTCCGTGGTGAAGGACGCCGGGATCAAGGTCTCCGATATCGACCACGTCGTGCTCGTCGGTGGCTCCACCCGTATGCCCGCGGTCTCCGAGCTGGTCAAGGAACTGACCGGTGGTAAGGAGCCCAACAAGGGTGTGAACCCGGACGAGGTCGTCGCCGTCGGCGCCGCCCTGCAGGCCGGTGTGCTCAAGGGTGAGGTCAAGGACGTCCTGCTGCTCGATGTGACCCCGCTGTCGCTGGGCATCGAGACCAAGGGTGGCGTGATGACCAATCTCATCGAGCGCAACACCACCATCCCGACCAAGCGTTCGGAAACCTTCACCACGGCCAACGACAACCAGCCGTCGGTGCAGATCCAGGTGTTCCAGGGTGAGCGCGAGATCGCCGCGCACAACAAGTTGCTCGGCTCCTTCGAGCTGACCGGTATCCCGCCGGCCCCGCGCGGGGTGCCGCAGATCGAGGTCACCTTCGATATCGACGCCAACGGCATCGTGCATGTGACCGCGAAGGACAAGGGCACCGGTAAAGAGAACACGATCAAGATCCAGGACGGCTCCGGTCTGTCCAAGGAGGAGATCGACCGGATGATCAAGGACGCCGAGGCGCACGCCGCCGAGGACAAGGCGCGCCGGGAGGAAGCGGAGACCCGTAACCAGGCCGAATCGCTGGTACACCAGACCGAGAAGTTCATCTCCGACAACGAGGACAAGGTTCCGGCGGATGTGAAGTCCAAGGTCGAGTCCGCGATCAACGAGGCCAAGGAGGCGCTGAAGGGCACCGACACCGCCGCGGTGAAGGCCGCGGTGGAGAAGCTGGCCACCGAATCGCAGGCGCTGGGTCAGGCGATCTACGAGGCCCAGGCATCCGAGAGCGCGGCCTCCGGTAACGGCGCCGCGGGCGCGGACGCCGGCGACGACCAGGTGGTCGACGCCGAGGTCGTGGACGAGCCGGTCGACACGGAGAAGAAGTGACGAATTCGGGAAACAAAGGAAATTCCGAGGAGCCGGTCAGCTTCGTCGACAAGCGCAAGATCGATCCGGAGACCGGTGAGGTCCGGGAACAGGCCGGGGCGGCCAACGGTGCCGCCCCGGCCGGGGCCGAGGAGGGTGTGGCCCCCCAGGCGCCCCAGGCCGGCCTCGAAGGTGACGGCGCCGACGCGGCACCCGCCGCGGCCCCGGGCTCGGACGAACTCGCCGAGCGCACCGCCGATCTGCAGCGGCTGACGGCCGAGTACACCAACTACCGGCGCCGGGTCGAACGCGATCGCAAGACCGCGATCGATTCCGCCAAGGCCGCCGTGGTCACCGAACTGCTCGGTGTCCTCGACGACCTGGACCGGGCCAAGGCGCACGGCGACCTGGAGTCCGGCCCGCTGCGCTCGGTGGCCGACAAGCTGATCGAGGCCCTGCGCAAGCAGGGGCTCGAGGAGTTCGGGTCCGAGGGCGAGCCGTTCGATCCGAATCTGCACGAGGCCGTGCAGCACGAGGGCTCCGGGCACGATCCGGTGATCGGCGTGGTGATGCGCAAGGGGTATCGCTTCGGGGAGCGGGTGCTGCGGCACGCGCTGGTCGGCGTCACCGACGGTGTCGGCGATCTCGGGGCGGACCAGGGTGCCGCGGATACCGCGGAACCCGCTCGGGCGGAGGCATCGGATGCTGATGCCGGCTCGGACAAGTAACGACTCCGCGGCGAAAGCCACGGACCGGGTGGTGCGGCGCGCGCACGGAGCGATCCGCGCGCGCCGCGCTCCCCTCACGCCGCGCGCGAGAGGCCCGGAGGCGGTAGGAAAGTACGACCACGCAGGGCCCCGCGCGGGCCGCGGAACAGTATCGAGAGGAGGAGATGCCCGGTGAGCCAGCGGGAGTGGATCGAGAAGGACTTCTACAAGGAGCTGGGTGTCTCCGCCGGCGCCTCCACCGAGGAGATCAAGAAGGCCTACCGCAAGCTGGCCCGTGATCTGCATCCGGACGCCAACCCCGGCGATGCCAAGGCCGAGGAACGGTTCAAGGCGGTCAGCGAGGCGCACACCGTCCTGTCGGATCCCGCCAAACGCGCGGAGTACGACGAGACCCGCCGGCTGTTCTCCGGCGGCGGGTACGGGCGGGGCGGCGGTTTCACCCCGGGCGCCGGCGGCGGGTTCTCCCAGAGCTTCGATCTGGGCGATATCTTCGGCCAGGCCGGTGGGGGCGCCGATGGTGGGCTCGGTGACCTGTTCGGCGGCCTGTTCAACCGGGGCGGCGGGGCCACCCGTGCCGGCGGCCGGCCGCGCCGAGGCGCCGATGTGGAGGCCGAGACGACCCTCGGGTTCCGCGAGGCGGCCAAGGGCGTCACGGTGCCGCTGCACCTCACCAGCCCGTCGCCCTGCACAACATGTCACGGCAGCGGGGCCAAACCGGGTACCAGCCCGCGGGTGTGCCCGATCTGCAACGGCAGCGGTGTGGTGAGCCGCAATCAGGGCGCGTTCGGCTTCAGCGAACCGTGCGACGAGTGCCGCGGCACCGGATCGATCATCGACGACCCGTGCGTGGACTGCCACGGCAGCGGTATCCAGAATCGCACCCGCTCCATCAACGTCCGGATACCCCCCGGTATCGCGGACGGGCAACGGATCCGGCTCGCCGGACAGGGTGAGGCGGGTCTGCGGGGCGCGCCCTCGGGCGACCTGTTCGTCACGGTCCACGTCAGCCAGGACAAGGTCTTCGGCCGGGCCGGCGACGACCTGACCCTGGCACTGCCGGTCAGCTACAGTGAATTGGTGCTCGGTACGACCGTATCGGTGCCCACTCTGGAGGGCCGGGTCGGCGTGAAGGTGCCGCCGGGTACCGCGGACGGACGGATTCTGCGGGTGCGTGGCCGCGGAGTGCCCAAACGTGGTGGCGGAGCCGGTGATCTGCTGGTCACCGTGAAGGTCGCCGTGCCGCCGAAGCTGGACGACGATGCCGTCGCGGCGCTGCGCGCGCTGCAGGAGGCGGAGAAGGCCAGCGGCTTCGATCCGAGAGCGGGATGGGCAGGTGCGTGATGGACCCGAAACGAGGACCCGAGGCACAATCGGCGCGCCCGGCGGCCCGAGCGATGGGCCCGGAGGCGGCAGCGCAGCGTGACCACGTAGGGCCCCGGGCGGGGCGCCAATCGAGCACCGAATATTTCGTGATCTCGGTGGCCGCCCAGCTGGCCGGTATGCACGCGCAGACGCTGCGTACCTACGACCGGCTGGGTCTGGTGACACCGCAGCGCACATCGGGCGGCGGCCGGCGCTATTCGGAACGGGATGTGGAGCTGCTGCGCGAAGTGCAGCGGCTCTCTCAGGACGAAGGCGTCAATCTCGCGGGTATCAAACGGATCATCGAACTCACCAATCAGGTGACCGAACTCCAGCAGCGGGTGGTCGAATTGTCCGCGGAGCTGGAACGGGAACGGGCCCGGCCGGATTACCGGCCGGAATTGATACCGCAGCAGCGCAATACCGCCTTGGTGGTGTGGCAGCCCCGTAACCGGCGGCAGCGTTGACGGCGGCAGTGTTCATTGGCCCCGCCTTCGGCGGGGCGGGTCGGGGGCCCTGTGACCCCGATTCTTCCCTCCTGCGCTCAGTCGCTGCGCTTCTCCGCTTCGTCGGTCCGGAATCGGGGGCGGGCCCCCGACCACTGAGGTAGACCATCCGGAATAGACACAGGTGCCTGCCGGCCGTGCGGCCGGACCGGCCTGGGAAGCCTCACGTCACTGTCGGTGCTGGTTGGTCCCCGTTCTCTGGACTGTCTGCTGCACATGCTCGGTCGCTCCAGAACGGGGACGGCCCCGATATCGACAGCGGCGCCTCCACCACGGTCGGGGCCGTCCTGACTCCGGCTCGATCGACCGGCGCCGGTTCAGGCTCCTTCGAACTGGATACGTTCGGCCGGAGTGCCCGCGTCGAGCAGCCGTTCCACGGTGGACCTGGTCATCGCGGGCGAACCGCAGACCAGTACCTGGCGCCGGTCGAACGAGCCGTAGGAGCCGACCACTTCGGCGAGGGTGCCCTGGAGCAGGTCGTCCTCGTCGAAACCTATGTCCACCCGGTGGCTCTCGTACCACCTGTCCGGCCAGGACGGATCGTCGAGCCGTTCCACCACCGGCACCACGGTGAGCCAGGGCAGATCGGCGGCGAGCAGGACGAGCATATCGGCGGCGTACAGGTCGCGCGGGGCTGAGCCGCCGAAGAACAGGTAGGTGGTGGGTGGGTTCGGATGGCGGGCCAGTTCCAGGATCTGGGCGCGCAGCGGGGCCAGCCCGGTGCCGCCCGCGATCATCACCACCTCGTCACCGTCGGGATCGACAGTGAACAGGCCCTCGGGCGCGGACAGCTTCCACCGGTCTCCGACCGCGGTATCGGCGACGATGCCGCCGCTGCACCAGCCGCCCGGCACGGTTTTCACATGGAATTCGAGCTTGCCGTCCAGCGACGGCGGCAGCGCGGGGGAGAACCGGCGGCGCATGCCCGGGAACTGCGGGACCTCGACCTGCACCGACTGCCCCGCATGGAACGGTACGTATTCGCCGATCAAACGGACGACCGCCATATCGTGGCGCAATCGGTGATGTTCGACGACATCGGCCAGCCAGTACGACCGCTGGGACGAATGGGCGGGGGACGCGCTCGGGTCGTTCGTCATACCTCACTCCGCTGACAGGCCGGGCCGGACGCCCATGCGTCCGGTGTCGATGTGCCGATACCGATCAGACCGGATCGGTACTGATGATCTCCTCCGGGGTGCCGACCGCGAGCAGCGCGCGCCGGGTGTCGGCGATCATCTTCGCCGAACCGGCGATCTGGATCTGCCGATCCTCCCATGCGCCGAAACTGGCCACCACGGCGCCGAGGTTGCCGACCAGGCGCCGGTGCATCCCGTAGGGCGCGTCCTCGGTGGGGTGCGGGTACCACCACGGGTTGGTCTTGTGTTCGCAGACCGGGACGATGGTGAGCCACGGGTTGCTCTGCGAAAGCTGCCACATGTTCTCCACGTCGTACAGGTCGCAGGGGTAGACCCCGCCGATGAAGAAATGTACCCGGGGGTTGATACCGCGCCGGCCCATCTCGATCAGCTGGGCGCGCAGCGGCGCGACACCGGTGCCGGATCCGATCATCAGCACATCGCGGCCGCTGTCCGGGTCGACCTGTAGGCCGCCGAGCGGTCCGCCGATGAGCCAGCGGTCGCCGACCTTGGTCTCGTTGACGATGGAAGGGCTCACCCATCCGCCGCGGACCTTGCGGACGTGGAATTCGATCTCGCCGTAGGGGTTCGACGGGATGGCGGGGGAGAGGTAGCGCCACATCCGTGGCCGCTGCGGGACGGAGACGGGGACGTACTGCCCGGCCAGGTAGGGGATCGGGTCGTCGGACTGCAATCGGACGATGGCGAGATCCTCGAGGACGTGCCGGTGCCCGACGACGGTGGCCTCCCAGTAGGGCGGCGAATCATCGGAGTTGGCCCCGATGGCCATGGCGGCGGAGATGAGCAGGCACACGTCGCGCCAACCCTCGGCGAGTTCTCTGGTCCAGTAGGGGCCGTTATAGGTCTGGAAGGCGGCGTAGAGGGCGGGGCCGGCCTGGTCGTAGTGGGCGGCCTCGACGCCGTACTTGCGGTGATCGCGAGCCAGTTGCTCGAGGAACTTCTGGGCGCGATCCCAGTCCTCGAGGTGATCGAGCATGTACTGGACCGCGGTGACGATCCGCTTCGCCTGCATATCCATGGCGGGCGGGAACAGCTCCCGCAGTCGCGGGTTCTCCGCGAACAGGTGACCGTAAAACGCGCTGACCAACCGCTCGGGACCACTCGGCGCATCGATCACCGACTGGAAATTGGCGCGGACCAGCGCTGCCGAACGCGCATCCACGGCGTGGAGCTTCCTTTCCCTGAATTCCGACCCGGAGGGACGTAGCCGTTACCGGCGGTCCTTCACCCGACCAGTATCCCCGAAAAAAGAGATGATGGTGGGTGTGAAATACGGTTACCGGGTTTGGCCGATCTTGTTCGCGGGTAACGACGCGTCGTTATGAGCCGTGACCCAGCACTTTCCTGGCAACCCGGTGGGTGGCGACAGTCGCAGAAAATTTCAAAGTTGAGCGGAACAGACTCAACCTTTCGAACGTTGAATCGGGCAGGACGGCACGAGACACCGGGATCGGTGCGGATGCCGGATGAGATATCGACTAGCAGGAAGGTGCTTCGTGGACTCGTTCAATCCCACCACCAAGACCCAGGCCGCGCTGACCGCCGCGCTGCAGGCGGCCTCGTCCGCCGGTAACCCGGAGATCCGGCCGGCCCATCTGCTGGTGGCGCTGCTGGACCAGACCGACGGTATCGCCGCGCCCCTGCTGAAAGCGGTGGGCACCGACCCCGCGACAGTGCGGCGCGAGGCCCAGGACATCGTCGACCGGCTCCCGCGCGCCACCGGCGCCACCACGACCCCGCAACTGGGCCGCGAAGCGCTGGCCGCGATCACCGCGGCCCAGCATCTGGCCACCGAACTCGGCGACGAGTACGTCTCCACCGAGCACGTCATGGTCGGTCTGGCCTCCGGCGACTCCGACGTGACGATGCTGCTGGAGAAATACGGCGCCACGGCCACGGCACTGCGCGAGGCGTTCACCACCGTGCGCGGCAACACCCGCGTGAGCAGCCCGGATCCGGAAGGCAGCTACCAGGCGCTGGAAAAGTACTCCACCGACCTCACCGACGCCGCGCGCGCCGGAAAACTGGACCCGGTGATCGGTCGTGATACCGAGATCCGCCGGGTGGTGCAGGTGCTGTCCCGGCGCACCAAGAACAACCCGGTGCTCATCGGCGAGCCGGGTGTCGGCAAAACCGCGATCGTCGAGGGCCTGGCCCAGCGCATCGTCGCCGGCGACGTTCCGGAATCGCTGCGTGGCAAGACCGTCATCTCCCTCGATCTGGGTGCGATGGTCGCGGGCGCGAAGTACCGCGGCGAATTCGAGGAACGGCTCAAGGCCGTCCTCGAGGAGATCAAATCCAGTGCCGGGCAGATCATCACCTTCATCGACGAACTGCACACCATCGTGGGCGCCGGCGCGACCGGTGAATCCGCGATGGACGCCGGAAACATGATCAAGCCGATGCTGGCCCGCGGCGAACTGCGGCTCGTCGGCGCGACCACCCTCGACGAGTACCGGCAGCACATCGAGAAGGACGCCGCGCTCGAGCGTCGCTTCCAGCAGGTGATGGTGGGCGAACCCTCGGTGGAGGACACCGTCGGCATCCTGCGCGGCATCAAGGAACGCTACGAGGTGCACCACGGTGTGCGGATCACCGACTCCGCCCTGGTATCGGCGGCCGCGCTGTCGGACCGCTACATCACCTCGCGATTCCTGCCCGACAAGGCGATCGACCTGGTGGACGAGGCGGCGTCGCGGCTGCGGATGGAGATCGATTCCCGGCCGGTGGAGATCGACGAGGTCGAACGTGCGGTGCGGCGGCTCGAGATCGAAGAGGTCGCGCTGACGAAGGAGACCGACGAGGCGTCCAAGCAGCGCCTGGAGCGGCTGCGCGCCGAACTCGCCGACGACCGGGAGAAACTCAACCAGCTCACCACCCGCTGGCAGAACGAGAAAACCGCGATCGACCAGGTCCGGGTGCTCAAAGAGCAGCTGGAGAATCTGCGCGGTGAATCCGAGCGCGCCGAACGCGACGGTGACCTGGGTAAGGCCGCCGAACTGCGATACGGCCGGATCCCGACGCTGGAGAAGGAACTCGCCGAGGCCGAGAAGGCCTCCGGTGCGGCGGCCGACGGTGAGGTCATGCTCAAGGAAGAGGTCGGGCCGGACGATATCGCCGAGGTGATCTCGGCGTGGACCGGTATTCCGGTGGGCCGGCTGCTCGAGGGCGAGACCGAGAAGCTGCTGCGGATGGAATCCGAACTCGGCCGGCGGGTTGTCGGGCAGCACGACGCGGTGCGCGCGGTGTCCGACGCGGTGCGGCGGGCGCGGGCCGGAGTCGCCGACCCCAACCGGCCGACCGGCTCGTTCCTGTTCGTCGGTCCCACCGGTGTCGGTAAGACCGAGCTGGCCAAGGCGCTCGCGGACTTCCTGTTCGACGACGAACGCGCCATGGTCCGCATCGATATGAGCGAGTACAGCGAGAAGCACGCGGTCGCCCGCCTGGTCGGCGCCCCGCCCGGTTACGTCGGCTACGACCAGGGAGGCCAGCTCACCGAGGCGGTGCGCCGGCGGCCGTACACGGTGGTGCTGTTCGACGAGATCGAGAAGGCGCATCCGGATGTCTTCGACATCCTGCTCGCCGTCCTCGACGAGGGCCGGCTCACCGATGGGCAGGGCCGGACGGTGGACTTCCGCAACACCATCCTGATCCTGACCTCCAACCTGGGCGCCGGCGCCGACGCCGAATTCGTGATGAACGCGGTGCGGGCCGCCTTCAAACCGGAGTTCCTGAACCGGCTCGACGATGTGGTCATGTTCCAGGCCCTCGACGAGGACCAGCTCGCCCATGTCGTGGACATCCAGCTCGATCAGTTGCAGCGGCGGCTCGCGCAGCGGCGGCTGACCCTCGAGGTGAGCGATTCGGCCCGCTTCTGGCTGGCGGTCCGCGGATACGACCCGGTCTACGGCGCCCGCCCGCTGCGGCGCCTCATCCAGCAGTCCATCGGCGACACACTGGCCAAGGAACTGCTGGCCGGGAAGGTCACCGACGGCGACACGGTCGAGGTGGGCGTCAGCCCGGACGGTGACGGGCTCGTCGTCGGGCCGCGCGATCGTGATCCCGCCGCGGTCACCGCGGGCCCGTAACCCCGTAACCGCACACCGGGTGCACCGCGAATGCGGCGCCGACCTCGCCGTCGGCGCCGCATTCCGGCATCGGTCCCGGACGCCCGCGCGAGCCCAGGGGTCGGTTCGGTCGAGGCCGGGGTCCGGGGCCGTGTTGTGGCGGATCGTTCTGTATCGGGGCGGATCGGCCGCATGTCGGCGCACATGGCCGGAGCGGGTGCGGAGGTACGCCTAGTCTGGGTGACATGACCAACCCGAACGATCCCTGGGCGAGGCGGCCGGACGACGATCCGACCCAGCACCTGGGTCAGCCGGGGGAATCGGCCACCGAGAAGCTGTCCACGGGTTACGGCTCGTCGGGTTACGGGGAGTCGACCACGGCCTATCCGGGCAACGATCCCTACGGGGGCTGGGGGGCGGGACCGAACCCGACCCGGGAGATGCCGCTCTATCCGGAGCCCTACCAGAACCAGTGGGGTGGCTATGGTCCGCCGGGCCAGGTGCCGCCGGGCCAGCTGCCGCCGGAACCGCCGCGGCCGCCGAAGAAGACCGGGATGTGGGTCGGTATCGCGCTCGCGGTCATCGTGTTGATCGGGCTCGCCGGTATCGCCGCCGGGATGCTCTTCGGCGGTGACTCGGGCACCACCGCGAGCGACACCACGACGAGTGCTCGTCCGACGAGTCGCGGCCTACCGGCCGATCCGGGCGACTCGGGTCCCGCGCTCCCCAGCCTGCCCGGACTACCGGATATGCCGGATACCGGCGATCCCGAGGCCGGTGGCACCACCATGGGCACCATCAGCGCGAATTCCGGCGGTACGCTTACGATCAGTACACTCACCGGCGCCGAGGTCACCGTGCACACCAGCCCGTCCACTCAGGTGATATCGCTGGCCGGGGCCACCGTCGACGCGCTGCCGACCGGTGACCTGGTGATCGTGCAGGGTCAGAAGAGTCCGGACGGATCAATTCAGGCCGATGTCATCATCAGCACCGCCCTCGAAGGGGGCGGGCGATGAGAAAACCGCGGCGCGCAGTGTGGGTGCCCGGCATTACGCCGGGCGGGTCGATAGGCTAGGCGACGATGACGGCAATGTGGTTCGGGCTGGCGGCAATCACCCTCGCGGGTGCGATAGTGCTGCTCTACTTCGACCGGCGCCAGCGGCAGCGGACCGGTCACGCGCGCCAGGTGTGGGCGAAAGCCCAGGGATACACCTATGTGTCGGTGGAACCGGCGCTCGCTTCGACGTGGCGGCGCGGTGCGCTGGCCAAGCTCGGGTACCTCACCGCGGTGGACGTGGTGACGGGTATCCGCAAGGGCGAGAAATTCGTGCTACTGGATCTGGAGGACTCCGCGACCCTGGTCGCTGTCCGCCGGCAGATCGGCTCGGATATCGACGTCGATATGCGGTTGAAGACGATGAATCCGCCCAAGGACGCCGATCTCGAACTGCTCGGCGCCATCGGCGACCGCGTCGTGTTCGCGACCAACCCCGAGATCGCGCGGCACGCGGTCGATCAGCGGATGGTCGCCTTCATCGAATCGCTGGCCGATACCGTGCAGATGCTGTGGAGTGAGGGCAACTGGACCCTCGGCATGCTTCCGGTCGGGTCCGCCGCCAAGGACTGGGAGACCGGTATCGATGCCGTCCTGCGGCTGTCGGGCCTGCTGCACGTGCTGCCCCCGGTCACCGAACCCCGCTCCGACGATCCCGAATCCGGTGCCCCGCACCCCCGCGCCCGGATCCGTTCGGCGGAATACGACGACCGGGACGAGGACTACGACGATTTCGCCGACGACCGCGAGGACGGTCGTTACGGGCGGTCGGCGCCCAATGTCCGGTACCGGCAGGACGAACCCGAGGATCTCGATGATCCGGGCCGGCGCGACTCCGATGCCGGTGACGTCCCGCCGCGGCGGCCGAGTCTGGCCGTGGTGCCCGACTCCCGGCCGGCGAACCGGCCCGCGCGGCCGGACTCCGACCGCGATTCCGGCCCGCGCGAGCGCCGTGAATCCGCCTCCGGTGACGATCAGGACCCGCCCCGGCCGGGTGGCCCGTTCCACCCGGGATTCCGCCCCTACCAGGGTCCGGTCCCGCAGTAGTTTTCCCCGATACGCACTCCGCGCGACCTGCGACAACTCCGCGCGGAGTGCCCCCGTATCCTGCTTCGCAGGGCGCCGCAGCGGGCGCCGGGACATTACTGCCGTGACTCGCCTACGTGGGCGGAAGGACACCGATGATCGACCAGGCAACGACCGACCGGGACGTTTTGGCCGGACTGGTGCGCGATTTAGCCGTCGTGCACGGCAAGGTGACGCTGTCCTCCGGTAAGGAGGCCGACTACTACGTCGACCTGCGCCGGGCGACCCTGCACCACCGGGCCGGTCCGCTGATCGGCAAACTGCTGCGTGACCTCGTCGCCGACTGGGACTTCGACGCCGTCGGCGGCCTCACCATGGGCGCCGACCCGGTCGCACTCGCGGTGATGCACGCTCCGGGCCGCCCGATCGACGCGTTCGTGGTGCGCAAGGCGGCGAAAACCCACGGGATGCAACGGCAGATCGAGGGCCCCGATGTGGTGGGCAGACGGGTGCTGGTGGTCGAGGACACGACCACGACCGGTAATTCTCCGCTGACCGCGGTGCGCGCGCTGCGCGACGCGGGCGCGACAGTGGTCGGGGTGGCCACCGTGGTGGACCGGGAGACCGGCGCCGACCGGGTCATCGCCGACGAGGGTCTCGAGTACCGTTCCATCCTGAGCCTCGGGGACCTCGAGCTCGGCTGAACACCGCTGCCGAAACACGGCGGCTGTTCACCGGTCCGTCCCGCTCGGTTAGCCTGAGAATCCGACAGTACTGCAAGTGAAGGGTCGTGGAGTCGTGGTGAGCATTGCCGGAAAGAAGGGGCACGACAACGTAGCAATGCTCGGCATCGGTGCCTACCGGCCGACGCGCGTGGTCAGCAATGACGAGGTGTGCGAGGTCCTGGATTCCTCCGATGAATGGATCTTCGAACGCAGCGGTATCCGGAACCGGCGCTGGATCAGCGGCGACGAGTCGCTGCGGTCCATCTCGGTGGCCGCGGGCCGGCGCGCGCTACGCAACAGCGGAGTGGACCCCTCGCGGATCGGCGCTCTCATCCTGGCCACCTCCAGCTGGCCGATGCTCACCCCGCACGGCGCCCCGATCGTCGCCAGCGACCTCGGTATGAACGGCATCGCCGCCTTCGACCTGACTTCCGGGTGCGGTGGTTTCGGGTACGGACTCGGGGTCGCCAGCGATATGATTCGCGCCGGTTCGGCCGAATACGTGCTGCTCATCGGCGCCGAGACCATGACCATCGGGATCGACCCGACCGACCGCGGTACGGCCTTCATCTTCGGTGACGGCGCGGGCGCGGTGGTGATCGGTCCGAGCGAGGAGAACGGGATCTCCCCGACGGTCTGGGGCAGTGACGGCGAGAACGCCGAAGCCATCAAACAGGACGTCAACTTCGTCGACTACATGCAGCGGGCCCAAGACCTGCAGGGCACCGATCCCAAGGTGGAGCCGGTGGGCCGGATGGCGCTGCGGATGGAGGGGCCGCGGGTGTTCCGGTGGGCCGCCGTGACACTGCCGCGGGCGCTGTCCACCGCGCTCGATGTGGCCGGGGTGTCCAAGGACGATATCGAGGTCTTCATCCCGCACCAGGCCAATGCCCGGATCAACGAGCTGATGAAGAAGAACCTGGGTCTGGCCGACGACATACCCATGGCGGGCGATATCGAGAACACCGGCAATACGTCCGCGGCCTCGATCCCGCTGGCCATGGAGGAGATGCTGGCCACCGGTAAGGCCAAGGGTGGTCAGCTGGGGCTGCTGCTCGGTTTCGGCGCGGGGCTCAGCTACGCGGGGCAGGTCGTCATCCTGCCGCCGGCGCCCGCCGAGTCGAGTCTCTGATATGCGCCCGCTGCGGGCCGGGTTCCTGGCCGCCACGGCGGTGACCGTGGCGGGTGCGCTGACCGGTCGGCAGCGGTGGCAGTGGGCCGCCAAACCACTGATGATGCCGCTGCTCGCGGCCGATATCGCCACCAGCAGAGCCGATATCGCGCCCGCCGACCGGACCTTGCTGCTGAGTTCGCTGGGTGCCGCGACCGTCGGAGATGTGCTGCTCATCGAGCCCGACGACGATCGCCGGCTCATCGCCGGCGCGTCCTCGTTCGCCGTGATGCAGACCGGATACGCCACGTTGTGGTGGCGCTACGGTGCGCGACCGTCTCCGGCTGTCGCCGTACCGAGGGTGCTGGCCTGGGCCGGCGCCGCCGTGTTGCTCCGCGCGAAGGCGCCCGCGCTCGCCGCACCACTGACCGCGTACGGCGCGACGCTGGGCACCGCGGCCGTACTCGCCTCCGATCCGGCCCTGTCCGCGGACGCGGACAATATTGCGGGCCTCAATATTCCGAACGCCGACCCGCGCAGCCGGCTCGGGCTGGGTGCGCTGCTGTTCACGGTCTCGGACGGTCTCATCGTGTTGCGGCGGCTCTTCGCGCGCGGTGAACGGTCGCGGTGGGTGCTCGAAGGGGTGATCCTGGCGACCTACGGCGCCGCGCAGTTCCTCCTCGCCGACCCGGCCGCGCACACCCGCACACCGCTCGGCGCCGATGCGCCCGAACGGATTTCCGCTGGTAGCGCCTAGGCTCTGCCCGATACGATCCACGCATGAGCTACCCGCCGCCCGCGTACGGCTATCCGGCGTACGGTCCGCCGCCGCCCGACCACCCGCAAGCGACCACCGTACTGATCCTGGGTATCGTCGGGATGATGTTCTGCCAGGTCTGCGCCCCGGTCGCGTGGATCATGGGCCGCCGGGCGCTCGCCGAGATCGATGCTTCCGGCGGCACCGTCGGCGGCCGCAGCAATGTGATGGTGGGCTACATTCTCGGCATCATCGGATCCGTGCTGCTGATCCTGGCAGTACTCGCGGTCATCGCCTACATCGTCTTCATGGTCGTGCTGATCAACTCCGCCTGATCGGGAACTTCGACCGGCCCGAGGGGTTGACGTCACTGTAAGTGCGCACTGGCCCCACTCTATGGACGGCAGACCGCACATCTCACCACGCGGCGGTGAGATCCGCGTGCTGGCGGATCCAGGCGTGCATGGCGATTCCCGCCGCCACTCCCGCGTTGATACTGCGGGTGGAGCCGAACTGGGCGATGGACACCGTGAGTACCGCTGCGTCCCGGGCGCTTTCGGTGACCCCCGGTCCCTCCTGCCCGAAGAGCAACAGGCAGCGCCGCGGCAGCCGGACGGTTTCCAGCGGTACCGAGCCCGGGACATTGTCCACCGCGACCACGCTCAAGTCCTCGGACCGGGCGAATTCGAGCAGGGCCTCGATATCCGGGTGGTGGGTGATGTGCTGGTAGCGGTCGGTGACCATGGCGCCGCGCCGGTTCCAGCGGCGGCGGCCGACTATGTGCACCGCGCCGGCGGCGAAGGCGTTGGCGGTGCGCACGACCGTGCCGATGTTGGCGTCGTGTCCGAAGTTCTCGATGGCGATATGGAACGGGTGGCGGCGGCGGTCGATATCGGCCACGATCGCTTCCCGGGTCCAGTAGCGGTAGGCGTCGACGACATTGCGGCGGTCGCCTTCGGCGAGCAGGGCCGGGTCGAGCCGGTCGTCGTCCGGTGGTGGCACGTCGTGCTCGGCCGCCCACGGCCCGACCCCGTTCGGGTTCTCACCCCATTCGGTCGGGCCGGGTTCGGGGTCCGGGTCGGGGTCGTCGGATTCCTGTCGCGCTGCCGGCTCCGGGTCCGGTGTACGCGCTGTGGCGACTCCGGATGTCCGGAGTCGGGCGGGGCCCGGATCGGCCCCTAGCGCTGGGTTGGTCACGGCATGATCGTAGTGGGGGCCCGAGCGGGGTGGTCCGGCTCGGTCCGGTCGCCCCGAAACATATTGTGCGCCCCCGAGTTCTGGCGTGAAGGCATTCATGCGCCGTGGCGCAGCCGTCGGAAGGTCGCGCGACACGCCCGGGCGTAAACCGGGCTATACGCGATGCGGGTTCCCGATCCGGGCGTTGTTCGGCAGTAATTCCACGAGGTCCGGACCGAATCCCGGCGGAGTCGAACGGTTGCGCGTCGAGTCGATAACAATTGAGCGGCGGAAAAGCCGATTCGCCTGGCAATATGGGTTTCATGACCCCGCCCAGCGACGATCTCGACGTTCCCCGGCGCTCGGCCGGGCAACAGCGCGGACCGCTGGGCGACCCCGCGACACGCTGGTCCGAGCGGGCCGACCGGGCCGAGGCCGCGATCCTGTCCCGTCATCTGCGGCCGGTGTGGCTGCTGCCGGGCACCGCGCTCGGCGTGGTGGGCTGGCCGTCCGTCCGGCGCGAGCGATTCTTCCTCACCTGGCACTACTGGTGGCAGGCCCATCTCATTGATTGCGCGGTCGACGCCGCGAACCGGGCACCGACCATCGAACGCCGCAAACGGGTGGCCACCCTGGTCCGGTCACATCGGCTCCGCAATATCTCCGGCTGGACCAACCGCTACTACGACGATATGGCCTGGCTGGCCATCGCCCTGGAACGCGCGGCCCGGATCCACGACAACGGGGAGGCGGTCGGCGCGCTCGGACCGCTCGAGCAGAAGCTGTACACGGCGTGGAACCCGGCGGTCGGGGGTGGCATCCCTTGGCGGGTGGGGGCGGATTTCTACAACGCTCCGGCCAACGGTCCCGCCGGTATCGCCCTGGCCCGGCTCGGCCGCCACGAGCGGGCAGCCGAGATAGCGGGCTGGATGGACGAGACGTTGCGCCATCCGGAGACGGGTCTGATCTTCGACGGTATCCACCTCCCCGCCCGGGAATCGGAACGCTCGATCTATACCTACTGCCAGGGTGTCGTCCTCGGTCTGGAGACCGAGCTCGCGGTCCACACCGGCGACTATGAGCATCTCGATCGGGTGCACCGCCTCCTGGACGCGGTGGAGGACCACCTGACCGTCGAGTGCGTGGTGCGCGGTGGTACCGGCGGCGACGGCGGCCTGTTCAACGGTATCCTCATCCGCTATCTCGCCCAGGTCGCGTTGATGCTGCCCGGCAACGAACACGAACAAATCGCCGACCGGCGCACGGCCGCGCGCATCGTGAAGGAGTCCGCGGCCGCGGCCTGGGAGAACCGGCTCGATCTGGAGGGCGAACCGCTCTTCGGGCATGACTGGTCGGTGTCTGCGCAATTGCCCAGCGGTAGCGGCGGCGCCGGCGGGCTCACCTCCAACGGCGCGGTCAGCTCCTCCCGGGTTCCCGAACGGGACCTATCGGTACAGCTGTCGGGATGGATGCTCATGGAAGCCGCCCATATGGTCACCGCGGCCGGCCTGTAGTTCGCGCCGGTCGTAACCGTGGCCGGGGTGATGACCCGCTCGCTCCGCCCGTCCCAGGTCGGGCAGCGGCATGGTGTCGGCCTCGGCGGACGCGGAATCGATATCGAAGTCCTCGATCGGCTGGGCCATCTCCTGCCGGTACTGCCTGACGCCGATGACGGTGCCCACGATCAGGCAAACCACCAGCGAACCGATTACGAGGGGCATGAGCCAGGAGATCCGCTGGATGAAACCGCCGGCGTAATACCCCATGAGCAGCAGGACCGGAGCCCAGATGACGGCGCCGATGGTGCTGGCGACGGTGTAGCGGCGATGGTCCATTCCGGCGGCGCCGGCCACCATCGGGCACAGAGTGCGCACCCACGGAATCCAGCGGGCGAGCAGGACCGCCACGAAGCCGTGCCGTTGCAGCATCTCGGCGACCCGGGCGAGGTTGCGGGTATTGATATAGCGCCCGTTCTTGCGGGCGACGAGCCGGTGGCCGGTTCGTTTCCCGACCATATAGCCCACCTGGTTGCCGGCGATGGCGGCGACCATCGCGCCCACCGCGAGCAGCCACACCTGGGTTTCGCCCGTGGCGTGCGAGGCCATCACGATTCCCGCGGTGAGCAGCATCGAATCGCCGGGCAGGAACAGTCCCAGAATGAACGCGCATTCCAGGAACACGAAGGTCAGGACCACGGTCCAGACAAGTGCCGGACCGGCGGAGATCAGGGGTTCGAAGCTGCCCATCGCATGGGGCACGACCTGGGCGCTCACCAGTTACCGAACAGGAGAATCGTTCGCGCCGGCCGGTCCGGCGTGGTGCACCACCGGCAGGGGCATGGTGCTGTCGACCTGGCCGGGCTGATCCATGGCCGGAAGCTCCGCGGTCGAGGTCAGGGCGCCGTCCGCGACCGCTTTGTCTGCTTTGCGGCCGAGCAGTTTCTTGGCGACCGCACTGATGCCCGGCAGGATCGAGATGAACACGATGAGCAGGAAGATGGCCTCGACGTGGTCGCGGATGAAGGCGACATTGCCGAGGAAGTATCCGAGTACCGTCACCCCGCCGCCCCAGGCGATGGCGCCGACGATATCGAAGGCGACATAGCGCTGGTAGCTCATTTTGGAAACCCCGGCCAGCACTGGCATGAAGGTCCGGACGATCGGGACGAATCGGGCCAGGATGATCGTTTTGGGGCCGTGCTTCTCGAAGAATTCGTGTGTTTCGGTGACATAGCTCTTCTTGAAGAAGCGCGTGTCCTCTTTGCTGAACAGCGCGGGACCGATGGCCCGGCCGATCCAGTACCCGCATTGATCACCGGCGAAAGCGATGAAGACGACGGCCGGGACCAGCACCCAGATCGATACCGGCGGATTCGGCTGGGCGGCCAGTAGACCACCGGTGAACAGCAGCGAATCACCGGGAAGCAGCGGGAACAGCAAACCCGTCTCGATGAAGATGATCACCAGGATGGCCGGTAGCACCGCGTTCTTCAGCCAGGTCTCGGTCAACAGGTGCATCGGGTCGAGCAGTTCGGTCAGAGCCAGATTGCTCGTCACCGCGTCGGTAGCTGCCAGCGCAATCACCCGGCCCACAGTACCGGTTACATCGACCGCTGTAGGGTGCGGCGGCGCAAACAATCCCCTTATACCGGAGGAAACCCGCCTGCCTTAGGGTATGTGCAGAAACAGACAATCCCACGTCTGCCGCACAACACGGAGGTCTTCACAGTGCCGATCGCGACTCCGGAGGTCTACGCCGAGATGCTCGGTCAGGCCAAGGCGAACTCTTTTGCCTTCCCGGCCATCAACTGCACATCATCGGAGACGATCAACGCGGCGATCAAGGGTTTCGCCGAGGCGGGTAGTGACGGGATCATCCAGTTCTCCACCGGTGGCGCGGAGTTCGGTTCCGGCCAGGGAGTGAAGGATATGGTCACCGGAGCGGTCGCGCTGGCCGAATTCGCCCACGTGGTGGCCGCGAAGTATGACATCACCATCGCCCTGCATACCGACCACTGTCCCAAGGACAAGCTGGACGGGTTCGTCCGGCCGCTGCTGGCCATCTCGCAGGAGCGGGTGGACGCCGGGCAGAATCCGCTGTTCCAGTCGCATATGTGGGACGGTTCGGTCGTGCCGATCGACGAGAACCTCTCCATCGCGCAGGAGCTGCTGTCCGCCGCGGCCGCCGCGAAGATCATCCTCGAGGTCGAGATCGGCGTCGTCGGCGGTGAAGAGGACGGTGTCGAGGCCGAGATCAACGAGAAGCTCTACACCTCGCCCGCCGACTTCGAGAAGACCATCGACGCGCTCGGCGCCGGCGAGAAGGGCAAGTACCTGCTCGCCGCCACCTTCGGCAATGTGCACGGTGTATACAAGCCGGGCAACGTGGTGCTCAAGCCCGAGGTGCTGGCCGAGGGCCAGCGGGTGGCCGCGGCCAAGCTGGGCTTGGCCAACGACGCCCAGCCGTTCGATTTCGTGTTCCACGGCGGTTCCGGGTCGCTGAAGTCGGAGATCGACGATTCGCTGCGCTACGGCGTGGTGAAGATGAACGTCGACACCGACACCCAGTACGCGTTCACCCGTCCGGTCGCCGCCCATATGTTCAGCAACTACGACGGTGTGCTGAAGATCGACGGCGAGGTCGGCAACAAGAAGGCCTACGATCCGCGCAGCTACCTGAAGAAGGCCGAGCTGTCGATGGCCGAGCGGGTCGTGCAGGCGTGCAACGACCTGCGGTCCGCCGGGCGCTCCATCAGTGCCTGATTCCCTCGTACCGTTCGTAGCCAGATGACACTCGATCTCCGGGTGCTGGGGCCCGTGCGTCTACTGGTCGGCGGTGAGCCGGTGCCGGTCGGCGGCCCCAAACCCCGGGCGCTGCTGGCCGCACTCGCGGTGAACCGGCGCCGGGCCGTGTCCTCGGCCACCCTGGCCGATATGGTCTGGAACGAGGAGCCGCCGGATGCCTACGCGGCCAGCTTGCAGGTGTTCGTCTCGAATATCCGCAAGGCGCTGCGCAATGCCGGTGTCGACCCGGCAGGTGTCCTGCGCACCGAATCCTCGGGCTACCGGCTCGAGATCACCGACGATGCCTGCGACCTGGGCCGGTTCGAAGCCGCCCGGGACGCGGGCGCCCGGGCCTCGGGGGCCGGCGATCACGCCTCGGCGTCCCGGCTGTTCGCCACCGCCCTGCGCGAATGGAACGGCCGGGCGCTGTCCGATCTGGTCGGGGTCGGTTTCGCCGACAGTTTCGCCACCGCCATGGAGGAGGAGCGGCTGCTGGCGGTATCGGCGCGGTTCGACGCGGAGATCGCGTGTGGCCGGGCCGCGGCCGTGATCGGCGAACTGGTCGCGCTCACCGGCGAGCACCCGCTGCGGGAGCCGCTGTGGGGTCAGCTCATCACCGCGCTCTACCTGTCCGAACGCCATGCCGACGCGCTGGAGGCGTGCCGGCGGGTGCGGGCGGTGCTGGCCGAGGAACTCGGTATCGACCCCGGGCCGGCGTTGGTGGAACTGGAACGACGGGTGCTGCGCCAGGAGCCGCTGAGCACCGTCGAGATGAAGAGCGTCGAGCGGATGGCCGCGGCGATGACCGATACGGTCACCGAGGTGCCCCGCACCGTGCGCAGCGGTCAGCTGCGGCTACCGGACGGGCGGACGGTGGTGGTCGCCCACGGTGGCTTCCGGATCGGCCGGATGACCGACAACGATCTGATCCTCGACGATCCGAAGGCCAGCCGGTACCACGCCCAGATCAAATTGGGCCGGGCCGGTCTGCTGATCGAAGATCTCGACTCGGCCAACGGGGTCTTCGTCAACGAGCAGCCGATCGATTCCGCGCTACTGACCGACGGCGACGCGATCCGGATCGGCAACACCGTGCTGGCCTTCCAGGCCGTGCGCTGAGGGCTCAGCCCAGGACTTCGCGGTGGACAACGGTTCATTCGCGGCCCGGCCCGCTGCCGTTGAAAAGCCATTTGGACTGGGCATGGTGTTGTGGTGCCCAACAGAACCGAGCTCCTCATGTCGTTCGATGGCACCAACCCGGCCCGCAACGCGTCGGTAACCACCTCGTCCCGCACACTCGAATTATGTTGAATGTGTTGCGGCTCAACGCAAGCCCTGTCGAACTTCAGCGCGAACCGATTCTGAGTAAGCGAATTTCTCTGGGCGACCACGGTTTCGGCCACGCATTGCAGCAATTCACATGTTCCATCAATGGAAAGTCAATGGAGTCAATATATTTCACGGCTGGGCGTCGCTGAATAGCCGCGAGTGCCTGTACATGCACCGGCGCAATGGCAGAATCGCCGGGGCGGGGCGTCGCATCGGGAGTTCATTGCATGGGCGCTCTCCAATCGGATTGATGGTGTAAGAAATCTTCTGGAAAAGGCTTGCACGGCCATGGGTGGCAGGCTATCGTTCTCGACACGAAATCATCTCCTCGGTGGCGGGGAGGTACTTGGATGAGGATTGCAGCACCTTTCCCGGGCTTCCCCGAGCAGGACGTCAGGGAGAATGTCCTTTCGGAGGGGTTACTGTGTCTTCCGATACCTCCGAAGGGAGAATTCAGCCATTTGCTCGGCTCTCGATATCGCGCCGTATGATCCCCAGTGCATCTTCTCGAGCCGAGACCGGCCAGCGTGAAGCTCAAGAGTATACGAATTTCACGTGCACACGACATGCGGCCGACGGGGGAGAGACTCGATCTTGAAATAGTGATCGAGGACCGCCCAGCGATGGATTCGACGAGAACGTAACTTATACGTTCTCTGTCCGGATCGGTCTGCTGCGGCGAGTGTCGCGCAACGTTCCCCGCACATGTGCAGCGGCGAAATGCGGCCGAATGCCTTCGGGCCGTGCACCCGGTAGTCACCACTTCGGGACGAGAAAAGCTTTGCGCTGCGCTCATACGCTGCCCGCGATTCCAAGATCAGGCAATCCAGGAACCAGGGCCTTGGTGACGAAAGAAAGAAATTGAAGGAAGTATCCGGACGCCGAGCCCGACCCGCAGTGAAGCACAGTTCATCTGAAAGTTATCGGTACACCACTCTGGCGCATATTCTACGCAAGGTCATATCGTCGATTCCAGACGTCGCGGAAATGTCAAACGATGCAAATGCCGCGACGAATATGGTCGATATGGCGATATGCGCATCGGGACTTTGCTTGCGGCGGGGAAGGGAATCGCTCGCTCTCGAGATCTTGAAAGAAGTTGTCGCCTTGAATTGTGACGAGTTGCCGGCTCGCTTTCTTGCCTGGCAGGCCGGTGGCGTATCTGCGTTGAAATATGTGGATACAGAAATTTCTGCACCACAGACAAAAGAATTCGTCAGGCGGCTGGAGTCCGGATACTACAAAACGCCCATGGAGGATCTGTCGCGGTTTCCCACAACACCGGAGGGGAAGCCTCGCCTGGTCGTAGTATTGTGCGAAAACCTACTTTATATGGACTTTTTCACCCTCCTGGAGGGTACGGTATACTTCCTCGGCAGAATCAACGAACCAGAACTGGCCGTATCCCTGGGGCAGGCGCGAAAAGAGTTTCTCCCGAGCGCATATGCGATGCTGGAGCATCTTGTAAAGCTGGGCAAGTCCATCCGATCTTTCTACTATAAAGATATCAAAATTCAGGTCTTCAACGATCTCGTCTTCGGGCCTGCGATCGACACCTTTTTCTTCATCAAGGTACTGCACAAATTCATCGACCGTCATGGGGGTTTGCCCCGGTCCGACTGTGTCCTTGAACTCGGCGCCGGGAGCGGTGCGATTCTCTACACGCTCACTCGTCGCCTCTCTAATGGCATTTCGCGGCAGAGAATACATGCTATTGCCACAGATATATCCAGTCACGCAATAGCCCACAGTCAAGAGTTGTTCTCCGATGTCGTCGAGAGCGGTCGAGCTCTGTTGACGACCATCACGGATCCCGACTCACTCAGGCGAGTGCTCGAGCAGTACGGACCAGGCTCGGTCGACATTTTGACAGTGAATCCTCCGTATATACCCAGGACGCTCGTCGAGCAACTGATCGCGGAGGGAAAGGACCTCATGAGCCCGCTCTTCGACGATGCGCTCGAAGAATATGTCCTTTCCGTTCGCCCCAACCCCCGACCGCCCAATAGTTCGGAGGACATTGCCCATCGCGCAACAGAAGATTTGGAGCTCTATGTCCAAGCATTGCTGACCGCAGGTCCCGAGTTGCTCGACTCACGAATGGGCATCATGTTCCTGCTGGTCAGTTCGACGTCGGAAGAGGTGGTCCGCTTGCTTTTCGATAAATCGCCGTTATGCGCTGTGAAGCTCGACCGCCGGGCTCGAGTGCCCTTGGAGATACCGGAGCTGACCAGCGGAGCGCTTCGGGCCGAGCTATTGGATCTTCCGGGCGTCGACTTCGACGTCACGGACGGCCGTTATCCGCTCCGGCACACGCTGACCGTCTACGCGCTGTTTCACCCACAGAGCGTTTGGTCCGAAGAACTCAATGGTTGAAGCGCGTTCCATGACAGGCGTTTGAAAACGTGGATTCAATCGTCCGTACTCCGAATCGAGCCGATGCATGTACGTCCATCCGGTTCATTTCCGGTTGCGAAGCCATTCAGGCAGGAAGGGGCCTCGTCGTGCAGGCACATCTAATTTGGGATTGGAATGGAACGCTCATGGACGATAGTGGTCTCGTACTCGCGGCAACCAACGAGGCTTTCACCCGCTTGCATTTCCCCGATTTCGCCCACGATTCACCTGCCGAGATCGCACCCGGTGTACTCCCCCTCACGCCGGCACGTTACCAAGAACTTTTCGATCGTCCGCTGAGAAAATTCTTCTACGCGGTCACGAGACGCAACATCACCGAGTCGGAATTTCATCGCTGGACCGCGCTGTATCTCGACGCCTACCAACGTATGTCACCCAACGCACGGCTCAACACCGAAGCACGTGCCGCATTACAGGAATGGCACAAGACAGGTGGGTCGCAATCTGTGCTGTCGTTGCACGAGCACGACAAGTTGATCCAGCAGGTCGAACGATCGGCGCTTACGCAGTACTTCGTACGAATCGACGGTCGATCCGGGGCTCACGGGAACCACGACGACAGTAAGCGCCGCCCGCTACAAAGGCATCTGAAGTTTCTCGTCGAATGCGGATTACCGCAGATATCCGCCGCAATCGCCGACAGGAAAGTGATAATGATCGGCGATACGTCCGATGACATATCCGCAGCGCACGCCGCAGGTGTGACATGCATTCTGTACAACAAATCACCGCAAATTCCGGGCCGGCCGCAGACCACGGGCGTCCCCACGGCGGCCACACTGCGTCGAGCGGTAGAGCTGGCAAAAGTCCTTGTGCAATAGTTCGGCTCGCCACCACGAACTCAGGAAGCGCCTACCGCAGGAATTGAACAACCGCCCCGGGGCACGGGTATTGCGGGAACCAGCGCGCACTCGCGTAATCGCGGAGAGCGATATCGCCGAGCAGGAAGGCAGCACGCTGGACTGCGGTTCCAGGTGGGAACGCGCGCTGGAACAGCAAAAAATCCCGCTGACCGAACATGCCGAGCGGCGCGCGCATCGACCCGATCTTGCCAGCGGGGAACGCGAGCTTATCGACCGGGGGCACAGTAGGCGGCCGGGAGCTGTCGCAGTAGCTCGGCACGGCCCGGATCGGTCTGGAGCTGGCACGCGAGACTCCACGGAATGGCGAAGGCCCTCGGGAGACCAGGACCCGGAACGCCGGCCCGAACGAGACGCCGTCGCGCGCAGCCGGGCCGGCGGAGAAATCGCCGTAACCTGCACGATCGGGAATCCGCCGCACTCGTAGCGAAGCGAGCCGGCCGACGCGGCGGAAGCCGGCGTGCTCGCCCGGCTGTCCTGACCTGCCGACGAACTCCGATCGATTCGTGAACGGCCTGCCGACGGCGATTCGATCCGGATCGGCACCACCGGGCTGGCCTTCCACGCCGTGCGCTGGGTCTCAGCCCAGGACGTCGTGACGGACGATGGTCTCCTCGCGGCCCGGTCCGACCCCGATACAGGAGATCCGGGCGCCCGAGAGCTCCTCCAGCCGCAGCACATAGGCCCGAGCGTTGGCGGGCAGCTCCTCGAAGGTCCGCGCGCCCGAGATGTCCTCCCACCATCCCGGCATCTCCTCGAAGATGGGCTTGGCGTGATGGAAACCGGTCTGGGTGGCCGGCATCTGCTCGACCCGTTCGCCGTCCACCTCGTAGGCCACGCAGATCGGCACCCGGTCCAGGCTCGACAGCACGTCGAGTTTGGTGAGGAAGTAGTCGGTGATGCCGTTGACCCGGGTCGCGTAGCGGGCGATGACCGCGTCGAACCAGCCGCAGCGGCGCGCCCTGCCGGTGGTGACCCCGACCTCGCCGCCGGTCTTGGCCAGATAGGCGCCCGATTCGTCGAACAGCTCGGTCGGGAACGGACCCGAGCCGACGCGGGTGGTGTAGCACTTCAGGATGCCCAGCACCGTGCCGATCTGGTTGGGTCCGATTCCCGCGCCCACCGCGGCGCCGCCGGCGGTCGGGTTGGACGAAGTGACGTAGGGATAGGTGCCGTGATCCACGTCCAGCAGGGTGCCCTGGGATCCCTCGAGCAGCACGGTCTCGCCGCGTTCGAGGGCCAGGTTCAGTTCCAGCCGGGTATCGCTGATGCGGTGCGCGAACCGCTCGGCCTGGCCGAGCACCTCCTCGACCACCTGCTGAGGGTCCAGCGCGCGCCGGTTGTAGATCTTGACCAGCACCTGATTCTTGAACTCGAGCGCCGCCTCCACCTTCTGGGTGAGGATCTTCTCGTCCAGTACATCGGCGACGCGGACCCCGACGCGCGCTACCTTGTCCTGGTAGCAGGGGCCGATGCCGCGGCCCGTGGTGCCGATCTTGTTGTTGCCGAGGAACCGTTCGGTGACCTTATCGATGGCCACGTGGTACGGCATGATCAGATGCGCGTCGGCGGAGAGCATCAGACCAGAGGTGTCGACATCGCGATCCTCCAGCCCGGCGAGTTCGTCGAGCAACACACCGGGGTCCACGACCACGCCGTTGCCGATGACGTTCTTGACGCCGGGCGTCAGGATGCCGGATGGAATGAGGTGCAGCGCGAAGTTGTCGCCGCCCGGCAGCACCACGGTATGGCCGGCATTGTTACCGCCCTGGTACCGCACCACCCACTGCACGCGGCCCCCGAGTAGATCGGTGGCTTTGCCCTTGCCCTCGTCACCCCATTGGGCGCCGATGAGGACGATTGCCGGCATGGTCGTGTCTCCTACGGTTCGACGCGCAACACGTGAGTGCTGCAGCTACCTGCCGTAATGCGGAGGAAGCCGGGAGCACAGTCTAGCCGAGACCGCGCGGGCGCCGGGGAACGGTCGCTGGGGCCGGGCCGTTGCGCGGGTTGTCACCGGGCACCCTTTACACTCATGGGTGACCGGTCCGAGGGAGGGTGTTGGGCGTTTGAGTACCCAGGTTCTCCGCTGTGCCGACGCACCGGTACCTATCGCCCTCGCTGCGCAGCCCACCGCGCAGACCGGGGCCATACCGGCCACCGGGCTGATCGACGAGCTCCTGCCGGTGTTGGCGGCCGACAGCCTGCCGCGTCTGATCGTGCTGGGTGGCGACGCGGCGCTCGCCGCTGTGCTCACCCACCTGATGCGCACCGAGCGGTTGCACGTGGAAGTCGGCTATGTACCCCTCGAGCGGACCTATGCCGCCCAGGCCTATGACCTCGACACCGGAAACGCCGCGGCGAAACGCGCGCTGGAGGGTTCGGCCTCGGAGACCCCGCTGGTACGCGACGACACCGGTACCGTCCTGGTGGGCCGTGCCAAGATCACCGGCCCGGAGGGCGGCCAGCTGACGGGTGAGGCCTACGTCGACGACACCCGCCTGTTCTCCGGCACGGTCCGGGCCATGTTCGTCACCCCCACGCTGGAGTTGCCGGGAGTCCGGGCGAGTTACCCGCGTCGGTTCCGGCGCCGCCGCTGGACCCCCGGGCGCGCCGCGCAGCTCGGCACGCCGGGCGCGGTGATCAACCGCGACGGTATCCAGAGCGACCGGGTGGTGCCGCGGTCGACGTTCTACCGGCATCACGAACCCTGGCTGCTGGTCCGCTGATGCGATACCCCCGCTCGCGCGCCGGCCTCCGCCGTTCGGGGGCTACCCGGTTCGGGCCGACTGTGCTCATGGGGCATGGACGACGCCCCCGCCGACGCTCCGGCCTCCGCTGTGCGGGGGTCGCTCGGCCGGGCCGGTTCGAGCCTGCTGCGGCGGAGTGGGAACGGTGCGTGCGTCGTCGGCGGGCCGGGTTCGGAGTAGCTGAGGGTGGGCGGCCGTGACCCGCGGCGTCCCGGCCCTGAGGCGCGGTGCGATACGTCCCAGCCCGGTGTTCCTGCTGGTCGTGGCCCTCGCGGTGGTCGGCGGCGTGCTCTCCTGGGGCGCGGACCTGGATTCGGTCCGGGCAAAGGCCGGGGTTTTCGTGCTGGTGGTGTTCGGTTGGGTGGTGAGCCTGTGCCTGCACGAGTTCGCCCACGCCTATATCGCCTGGCGGGCCGGGGACCGTGAGGTGGAACTGCGCGGCTACCTGACCTTGAATCCGCTCAAATACAGTCATCCGCTGCTGTCGATCGTGCTGCCCATGGTGTTCATCGCGCTCGGCGGTATCGGCTTACCCGGCGGGGCGGTGTATGTGCACACCCATCAGGTGCCGCCTCGGACGCAGCGGCTGATCAGTGTGGCGGGCCCGGCCGTGAACGCGGTATGCGCGGTGATACTGCTGCTGGTCGTGCGATTCTTCGGCAGCGCGCAGGAGCATCCGGCGTTCTGGTTCGGGCTCAGCTTCCTGGCCTTCCTGCAGGTGACCGCGACCCTGCTGAACCTGCTGCCCATACCGGGCCTGGACGGCTACGGCGTCGTGGAGCCCTCCCTGAGCTACCAGACCCGGCGCGGGCTGGAGCAGTTCAAACCCTTCGGCATGCTCATCCTGTTCGCCCTGCTCTTCACCCCCGCGATCAATCAGGTCTTCTTCGATGCCGTGTACGCGCTCTACGACCTGTCCGGGGTATCGGAGCAGTGGTCGCGCTACGGCGGATATCTGACGAGGTTCTGGGCTTAGCCGCGGGGCGGCCGATCCGAGAGGGCCCGCCCGGCGCGGCGCCGGCCGGACGGGCCCGGATTCCCCGCCCGGGCCGGCGTCCGGGTATCCGAAACATTCGGCGCTGACGCGCCGTCCGTCGGCGACGTGGCGCACGAGAGGGGTCCGACCGAACCGGCTGTGGGCCGGTGCGGTCACGTTTCACATTAGTGGAGACCGGCCACCGCGGTACAGGTAGTCGACTACTCGAATAGCGGCTGTGGCCGGGCGGCGAGGTGTCCGCGACCCGCGATCGCGAGTATGGGCGGCTCGGCCAACCCGGCAGCGAACGATACGCGCCTGCGGTACCTAACCGACCGTGTCGGCGGGCCGATCGGTCGGTGTCACGTAGGGATTGGGCACGGTGGGCGGGAGCAGGGCCAGTGCGGAAACGCGCTGGACGCCGCACACCTGCAACAGGTCTACCAGCGTGGACCGGATCTGGGCGAAGACCACATGCGCCGACAGCCCGGCCCCCGCAACCAATTCCGGGCGCGCCTGTTTGGCCACCGAACGCAGCACGCGGGCGGCCTCCGCGCGGTCGGGTTGTTCGCCCGGATCGGTGAGTATCATCCGCCGGACCACCTCGACCGCGGCGGCCAGCTGCTCCACTTCCTCGATCAGGCCCGGATTGAGGATCTCGTCGTCGCGCACCAGCGTCAGCGAGCGGCGCAGCAGAACCCGGATGTTGCGGACGGCGTTGTCCAGCGGGTCGGCCGCGGCGCGCAGGCGTTCCAACCGGCCGCGCGAATTCCAGTACAGCGGAGAGATCCGGCTCACCTCGCGGCCGCCTTCGAGCGATTTGCGCAGTGAATCCAGCTGTCCCTGGGTAGCCCGGACCGAGGTGAGCGCGGTGTGCACTTTGCCGGGATCCTGTTCGAGCAGTCCGTGGGCGCCGTCGGTGAGAGATTTCGCCATCACGCCCAGAATCGCCGCCGCCTGCTCCCGGGCCCGGCGCACCGGATGCAACGGCAGCGCGGCGACGACCACCACGCCGACCAGCCCGCCGATCAGCGCGTCCACCATGCGCGACAGACCGGCGCCGGTGTCCGGCGGCATGAGGGTGGCCACCAGCACGGCCGAACCCGAGGCCTGGATACCGATGATGGCCCCGCCGTCGAGGAATACCGCCAAGGCCATGGCCACCGCCACCACCAGGGCGATCTGCCAGACCCCCGTGCCCACTCGTGAGATGAAAAGATCGCCGACGCCGATGCCGACCGCGACTCCGACCACCAGTTCCAGCGAGCGGCGCAGCCGCGCGCCGAAGGCGGTGCCGATGGACACCACCGCGGCGGTCGGCGCGAAGAAGGGCAGTGCGTGGCCGACCACGTCCTTGGCCAGGAACCAGGCCAGTGCCGCCGCCAGAGAACACTGCAGGATCGGGATCGCCGAGAGGCGGAGCCGCTTCCAGGACCGCCGCATCCGGTCGGTACCCCTGGCCCGGGCCCGGCCCATCGGGGATTTCTGGTCGATCAATGCTCAGGGTTCGTTCAGCCCAGACCCAGTTCCCCGGCCGCTCGGGGATCACAGTCCTCGAGCAGGTCCAGGCAGCGGGCGTATTCGTCGGATTCCCCGATGGCCTTGGCCGCCCGGGCCAGTGCGGCGACACTGCGCAGGAAGCCGCGGTTCGGTTCGTGCTCCCACGGGACCGGACCGAAGCCCTTCCAGCCGTTGCGGCGCAGCAGGTCCAGTCCGCGGTGGTAGCCGGTACGGGCGAACGCGTAGGCGGCGACGACATCGTGGTTGACCGGTTCCGCGGCCTGTTCCGCGCGTTCCAGCGCGGCTTCGGCCAGGGTCGCCCAGGCTATCGACGCGGCAGGATTGTCGGCGGCGACGCGCACCGGATCGGTGCCGGCGTCGAGCGCGTCCTCCGCGTCGTGTAGTTCAGGAAGGAGTACCGGTTGCGGGCCGAGCAGATCACCGAACGAGGTCATGGGCTTCATTGTGCACGGGTATCGGGAATGCTCGATAGGCTGGCCATCTACGTCACATTCTGTTAGCCAGCAACGAGGGGTATAGGTGTCGCACCCGACCGACGACAAGGAACCGATCCGCTCCGAATCCGACTCCGGTGCCGGGGGCGGGGGCGACTCCCGCGCGGGTTCTGCCGCCGGGGAGAAGCCGCAGCCGTCCGACGCCGGATCGCAGCCGTCGCGGGCAGCGGATACGGCGAGCGGTGGGGACGCGACCGAGAACGCGGAGGCGACCGGCGAAGCGGACTCCGGCGGGAACGCCACCGCGCCGACGGAGGCGCTCGCGCGTACCCCGCGGGATTCGGGCGGGGAGCCGGCCGACGGTGACGCGAAGGTCGCGGAGAGTCCGGTGGCGGAGGACGGCGGCCCGGACCGCGCGGACGCCGCTCCCGTGGCGGCGACGGCTCGGGCCGCGGACACCGAGCCCGCGGCGCCGGTCGCGGACGGCGGGGCGGGCTCGGACGAGGAGACCACGCCCGGCGAAGATGCCGGAGACGAGACGGTGGCCCCCGCCGCGGCCGATCCGGGCGCCGAAGCGGCTTCCGCCGACCGAGCCGGTACGCAGGCACCCGTGACCGGCACGGCACCGGAACAGACGGCTGCCGACAGTCGGCCCGGGGTCGATTCCGGGCAGGCCGGCGACAGCGCTCCCGACGACGCGACCACCGAGGTCGCGGCGCCGCCGACCGAGGAGGATGCCGAAGCGACACCCGGCGTGACGGTACCGACCTCCGAGAAGGGCAGTGACGGGCCCGACGGCGCGGACGCTTCCACCGAGACGACCGAGCAGACCACCCGGGCCACGGCGGTCGACGCCGAGGGCGGCCCTTCCGCGGTAACCGCTGCGGAGAAGGCGGATTCGGCCGGCACGGCCGCATCGTCGGAGACCGACGCCGAGGTCGCCGAACCGGTCGACGGCGCGGCGGAGGCACCGGTCGCATCCACCGGGGACGCGGAGAAGGCTGCCACGTCGACCGGTGGAGCGGAGGATGTCGCCGCGTCGACCGGTGCCGCCACGCCGGCGGGAGACGCGGAAGCAACCGACACCCCGGCCGGTGACGGCGCGGAGATCGCTCCGTCGGACGATATTGCCGGTGTCGTGGAGGATGCTGCCGCCTCGTCCGGTGTCGCGGAGGAGACCGCCGCGCCGGTCGGTGACGTGGAGAAGCCTGCCGTCTCGGCCGGTACCGCGGGGGAAACCGCCGCGTCGGCCGATCGTGCGAAGACGGCTGCCCGGTCCGACGCGGCGGTCGGCGCCGGCGAGGATGCCACCACCGAGATCACCGCGCGCGCAGACGAGCCGGGCTCCGACGCAGCGGAGGCGCCCGCCGGCCCGGGCCGGGATGCCACCGCCGCGGAAAGGGCCCCGGCCGAATCCGCGGCGCCGGAAAGCGACGAGAGCGCGGTCACCGACCCCACGGTCGAATTCGAGACGCCGACCGGCGCCGAGGCGAAGACAGTGGTGATCCCCCGGCCGCAGCGGCCGGAGGAGGCGCCGACGGAGTCCATCTCGGTGCGCAAGCCCGACCCGAACGCCACCGAGCGCATCGATATGAGCCAGGTGCGCACCCCTGGCCGGCCGGGGACGAAACCGCCGAGCGGTCCGCAGGGCCCGGCCCGCACCGACCGGGTCGGGCCGGGTATGGCGGGGCCGCTGTCGAAACCGCCGAACACGCCGCGTCCGCAGCCGGGGCCGAAGCGGCCCGGTACGCAGGCCCCGAGCCGGCCGGACCAGTCCGCGCCGCAGCGGCCGGGCGGACCGGCACCCGCACCGCAGGGCGCCGGCGGGCCGCAGGGCGCTCCCGATCCGGCCGGTGGCCCGGGGCGGCCGCACTCCGCGGGGCAGCGTCCGGCCGGCGCGCCGTCACCGGCCGATATGAAACCGACTGTGGCCGAACACCGGATCGCACCGCAGCCGCAGTACGGTGCGCCGGGGCAGATCGCGCAACCGCAGCGGGTGGAGCCGGCGGCCGCACCGGCGGGGTCCACCGGTAACCGGAAATGGCTGATCGCCGCGGGCGCGGCCGTGGTGGTTGTGATCGCGCTCATCGCGATCGTGGCCGGCCTCGGTTCCGGTGACGATTCCCCGCAGGCCCGGATCCGTACGGCCATCGGCGATTACACCGGTGCGCTGGAGAGCGGCGATCTGGCCGGCCTGCGTGACACCACGTGCGGTGGTCTGCACGACTACTACCAGAGGTTGTCGGAGGAGCAGTTCGCCGCGGTGCACCAGCAGGCCGTGGACGGGGGCACCATTCCCGACGTGACCGGCGTCGACGCCGTGCAGATCACCGACCGGACCGCGCTGGCCCAGGTGACCGTGCAGACCGAGGCGGACGCGGAGCAGACCACCCGGACCTTCGATCTGCAGGAGACCGACGAAGGCTGGAAGGTCTGCGATCCGCCGGCGGGCACCCCGTAACCTGTCGGTCCACGCGGTGGCCGGCGCCCCGGGAGGAACTGTCGCCGGGCCGGCCGCCGCGGCGATCCGGGCCGGGATCGCCGCGGCCCGGGCCTGGCGCCTCCGCCCGACCACCCGGCGGCCGCGCCGGATTGCCATACGTGCGGGTAGACGGGCGAAAACAAGGGTCTTTCGCAATCGGCGGGTCCGCGTGAGGATGGTGGTATCACCTCGCTACAAGGACTTTCGCTATGAGAACTCGAAGAACCCTGGCCCGCCTCGTGATCGCCGGATGCGCACTGTCTGCGCTCGCGGCCGCGCCGGCGGCCGCCGATACCCCGCAATCGTCCAATCGGAGCCAGGATTCCCATCCACTACCCGCCGACCGGGCCGAAGCCGAACCGGAAAAGGACGGGCAGCCCTACTACATCGACTGCGCGCATGCCCGCCGGGAATCCGATACCCCGCTGCTGGGCGGTCAGCCCGGTTACTCCCGGCAACTCGACGCCGACGGCGACGGCGTGGCCTGCGAGGTGGGGGAGTACTGATACCGCGAGGCGCGGAACCGTTACCGCCGTGCGGTTTCCGCGAAGTCGCCGGGTAATGCGGGCTCTACAGTAGACCTATGTCTCGGAACTGGCCGACTGTCGAACGGGCAACCGAGTTCGAGGCGATTCGCGCGGCGCTCGCCGGCTCCGGCCACGGCGGCGCCGTACTCATCGGCGAGCCGGGCGTCGGTGAGACCACCCTGGCCCGCCGGGCCGCGACCACCATGGGCGGCAAGATCCGCTGGGTCGCGGGAACCGAATCCGCGCGCAGTATTCCGCTCGGGGTGTTCGCCCATATGGTCGGTGTGTACACCGCGCACGATCCGGTGACCTTCATGGGCGCCGCCCGCGAGGCCCTGCTCGCCGACGGGCCGGGCTGACCAATCGGCAGATCGCCGACAGGCTGACCGTTTCGGTGCGGACGGTGGAGGGCCACCTCTACCGGGCGTGCGCGAAACTGGACGTGACCGACCGGGAATCCCTGGCCGCTTTCCTGGGCGCAAAACCGTCCTGCTGACGGACGCACCGCGTTCTTCCCGCGGTTTCCCTACCTACCGGGCCGGGAAGCGCGCCGCCCGGGGGTATCCATCGGTCCGGGTATCGGTTACGCTGGCCGCTCGTCGAACGCTCCGGGGGAAGTGGAGGTGCGCATGGTTACGAAATCAGCTGGTCGATTCGCCGCCGTGGCGGCGCTGTGCACCGGAACGCTGCTGCTCGGGGCGTGTGCGGACAACCAGGGCAGCGCGGCCCCGGTGGCCCCGGCCGCCACCTCGTCGCAGCCGGAGAGCCCACAGGAACGCAACCTGCGGGTGCGCGACGAACTGGCCCGGCTGGGGTGCGATACCAATTCCTGTATCCAGACCTATTTCGCCTGTGAGGACGGTCTGCTCTCCGGGCAGGCGTGCGAGTTCTACCGCGCCCATCCGCTGAAGTGACCAAAGACCAGTCCAGTTGCGTAACTGGACTGGTCGGTCCCGCGTCGACCGCCTCGCTCGGCCCCGGGTCAGGCGGCGTCCCGTTCCCGGTAGGAACGGGCGGCCTCCAGATCCCGGTACATCCGCTCGAGATCGTAACGGTTCGCCGCGTCCTCGGTGACGGAACCGAGTGGCCGGTATCGTTCCAGCAGTTCCGCGATCCTGGATTCGTGCACGACGTAGTCGTACGCGATGAAGCCGAACGTTCCCACTCCCACGAGTGCCACAAAGAGTGTCATATCTTCAGCATCGGGCAACTGGACTTGCCGCGAAAGAGCCAATCCATTAATACTGGACCCCATGGCGACACGGGTGATCGGCGCGACAGGTCTGGCACGCGATCTCGGGCACTGGCGCAGTGCCGACGCGACGGCCGACGGCAACGGCCGCAAATCGGCCCGGCCGGCCTACCTCGCCCTGGCCGAGGGCATCCGCCTGCTGATCCACGACGGGCGCGCTCCCCTCGGGATCGCCCTGCCCAGCGAACGCGATCTGGCCACCACGCTCGGTGTCAGCCGTACCACGGTCACCTCCACCTACGCCCTGCTGCGCGAGCACGGCTATCTCATCACCCGCCAGGGTTCGCGCAGCACCGTCGCGCTGCCGCCGGCCGTCGCGCACGACGGCACCCGGGCGGCCCGCGGCATCCTCGCCACCATGTCCACCGGCGCCGCGCCCGCCGTGGACCTGACCTACGCGGCGATGACCGCGCCGCCGGAGATGCAGGAGGCGTACTCCGTCGCGCTGCAGGGCATCCCGTCGTATCTGGGGACCCACGGGATGGATCCGGTGGGCATCCTGCCGTTGCGGGAAGCCCTGGCCCGCCGCTACACCGAACGCGGTCTGCCCACCGGCGCCGACCAGATCCTGGTGACCCTCGGCGCCCAGCACGGACTCCGGCTGCTGCTGAACGTACTGGCCCCGACCGCGGGCCGGGTCCTCATCGACCACCCCACCTATCCCAACGCCATCGAGGCCATCCGGGATGTGGGCGCGCGCCCGGTCCCGGTTCCGCTGCGCCTGGAGGATGCGGCGGCCGCCTGGGATCTCGACGGGCTGCGCAGCGCCGCCCGGCAGACCGCCGCCTCGCTGGCCTACCTCGTCCCCGACCACAACAATCCCACCGGTTTCCTGATGGACGATCAGGCCCGCGCCGAACTGGCCGCCATCGCCCGGGACACCCGGATGACGCTGATCATCGACGAATCCATGGCCGATCTGTCCCTGGGCGCACAGGAGCCGGTATCGCCGGTCGCCGCGTTCGCGAAGGGAGCGGAGGTCGTCACCATCGGCTCGGCCTCGAAATCGTTCTGGGGCGGTCTGCGGGTGGGTTGGATCCGGACCTCGGAATCGCTGATCACCCGGCTGCTCGGTATCCGCGCGACCGTCGATCTGGGCACACCGGTGATGGATCAGCTGGCCGCGGTCCATCTGCTGGAGCACGCCGAGCCCATCCTCGAGCGCCGGCGCGCGCAGTTGCGCAGCCAGCGGGAGGCATTGCTGGCGGCGATGGCCGAGGAACTGCCCGGCTGGTATGTGCTGCCCGGAGTCGGCGGAATGTCGGTGTGGGCGCAGCTGCCCACACCGGTGTCCACGGCGCTGGCCGCCACCGCGCCGAATCACGGAGTACTGCTGGCGGCGGGTCCCCGATTCGGGGTCCAGGGCGCGTTCGAACGGTTCCTGCGGTTGCCCTACACCAGCCCCGAACCCGAATTGCGGCGTGCGGTATCCGCCATCGCGACGGCCTACGCGACACTGGGACCGCAGGCCGGTGATTCGCTGCAGCCGCTCACCTGTTACTGAAACGCGGCGCGCTCAGGCCTTTTCGATCGACGCGGCGGCAGCGCGGGCGATGGCGAGTTCCTCGTTCGTCGGCACCACCAGGACATCCACCTTCGCGTCCGGCGGGGAGATCCGCCGCGCTGTCCGCTCCGGCGCCGTATTGCGGTCGCGGTCCACCGCGATCCCGAACCCGGACAGGCCGGCCAGCGCGTCGGCGCGTACGTCCGGGTTGTTCTCGCCGACCCCGGCCGTGAACGTGATCGCGTCGACCCCACCGAGTTCGATCAGGTAGGCGCCGAGGTAGTGACGGAGGCGGTGCACGTAGACGTCGTAAGCCAGGCGGGCCGCCTCGTCGCCGTCGCCGATCAGCCTGCGCAACTCCCGGAAATCGTTCACCCCGGCCATCCCCCGCAGGCCCGAACGGCGGTTGAGGAGGCGGTCGACACCGTTGACGTCCAACTGCGCGGTGCGCATGAGATGCAGGATGATGCCGGGATCCAGGTCGCCGGGCCGGGTCCCCATCACCAGGCCCTCCAGCGGAGTCAGGCCCATGCTGGTGTCCACCGGTCGCCCGCCCCGCAGTGCGGAGACGGACGCGCCATTGCCGAGGTGGAACACGATCTGTTTCAGCGATTCGGCCGGCCGCCCCAGGAATTCGGCGACGACACCCGATACGTACTCGTGCGAGGTGCCGTGGAAACCGTACCGGCGGATCCCGTGCGCGGCCGCGACCTGCGCATCGATCGCGTAGGTCTTGGCGGCGTCGGGCAGCCCGTGGAAGAACGCGGTATCGAACACCGCGACCTGCGGAACCTCGGGCAGCAGAGTGCGCACCGCCTCGATCCCGCGCACGTTCGCCGGATTGTGCAGCGGCGCCAGCGCCGACAGCTCGTCGATGGTGGCCAGCACCCGGTCGTCGACGAGTGTGGGCCGGTAGAACACTTCACCGCCGTGCACGACCCGATGCCCGACCGCGGTCACGCCCGCCGCCGCCAGGTCGTGTCCGGTTTCGGCGAACTTCTCGAACGCCAGGCGCAGTCCCGCCGTATGGTCGGGAATGGTGATCTGTTCGGACAGGGTCCGGCCGTCGGTGGTGTGTTCGATCGCCCCGGCGTCCTCCCCGATCCGCTCCACCAGTCCGGCCGCCACCACCCTGCCCGACTCCGGCACGAGCAGTTGATATTTGATCGAGGACGAACCGGAATTGACCACCAGCACCAGGGTGCCGCCCACCGCCGTCTCCTTCTCCCCGGATCGTGGCGCGGTCACTGCTGCTGCGCCTGGATAGCGGTGATGGCCACCGTGTTCACGATATCGGTGACCAGTGCGCCGCGGGACAGGTCGTTCACCGGTTTGCGCAACCCCTGCAGCACCGGGCCGATCGCCACTGCGCCCGCGCTGCGCTGCACCGCCTTGTAGGTGTTGTTGCCGGTATTGAGGTCGGGGAAGACGAACACCGTGGCCCGGCCGGCTACTTCGGACCCCGGGAGTTTGGCGTCGGCGACGGTGGGTTCGATGGCGGCGTCGTATTGGATCGGCCCCTCCACGGGCAGTTCGGGCGCCCGCTCCCGGACCAGTCCGGTCGCCACCCGCACCTTGTCCACATCCGCGCCGCTACCGGACTCACCGGTCGAATAGGAGAGCATGGCCACCCGGGCTTCGATCCCGAACCGGGTCGCGGTGGCGGCCGAGGACACGGCGATATCGGCGAGTTGCTCGGAAGTCGGATCGGGCACCACCGCGCAGTCACCGTAGGCCAGGACACGGTCGGCCAGGCACATGAGGAACACACTCGATACTGTCGATACCCCGGGCACCGTCTTGATGATCTCGAACGAGGGCCGGATCGTATGCGCGGTGGTGTGCGCCGCCCCGGACACCATGCCGTCGGCAATTCCCCGATGCACCATCATGGTGCCGAAATACGAGATATCGGCGATCGTCTCCCGCGCCCGCTCCAGGGTCATCCCTTTGTGTTTGCGCAATTCGGTGTACTCGCGGGCGAAATCGTCGAGGTGTTCGGAGGTCCGCGGGTCGAGCACCTGCGCGCCGGCGATATCCACGCCCAGCTCCGCGGCCCGGGCCCGGATCGTCGTCTCGTCGCCGAGGATGATCAGATCCGCGATCTTGCGTTGCAGCACCCGGCCCGCCGCCCGCAGCACCCGGTCGTCGTCGCCCTCGGGCAGCACGATCGTCTTACGGTCGGCCCGGGCACGTTCGATGAGCTGGTACTCGAACATCTGCGGGGTCACCACGCTGGTCAGCGGAACCTCCAGCCGGCGCAGGAAATCCGCGGCATCCACATGGGTTTCCATCAGCGCCAGCGCCGTATCCACCTTGCGCGGGTTGTGCGCCGACATCCGGCCGCGGGTGCGATGCGCCACCCCGGCGGTCTCGTAGGTGCCCAGATCCGTGGTCAGGATGGGTAATCGGGGTTTGAGCCCGGTGATGAGCCGGGCGACCGACGGATGCGGGAGCAGGCCGCCGTTCATGATGATCCCGGCCAGTGAGGGGAAACTCTCGGCCTCGTGCGCGTTGACCACACTGAGCAGCACATCGGAGCGGTCGCCCGGGGCGATCACCACCGCACCGTCGAACAGGCGTTCCAGGATGTGCTCCGCGGTCATCCCGCCGACCATCACCCCCAGCGCCTCCCGGTCCAGCAGTTCGGGGTCGCCGCTGTACATCTCACCGTCCAGCGCCTCGCACAACTCCGCCATGGTGGGCGCGATCAGCAGCGGCACCTCCGGAAGGCTCCACGACGGCACCCCGAAGGGCACCAGCGCGTCCCGGACCGCCGCGAGTTCGCCGGGCGCGCAGCGGTTGGCGACGACGGCCACCAGCTGCGCGTGCTCGGACTTCAGTTCCGCGGTGCACAGTTCCACCAGTTGCTCGACCTCCGCGGCCGACCGCTGCGCCCCCCGTACCACCAGCAGTACCGGCGCCCCCAGATTCACCGCGATCCGGGCGTTGAACCGCAGCTCGCTCGGACTGGCCACATCGGTGTAGTCGCTGCCCACGATCACCACCGCGTCACAGACCGCGGCCACCTCGTGATACCGCATGACGATCTCGGAGATGGCGGCATCCGGGTCGGCGTGCACCTGCTCGTAGCCGACCCCCACCGCCTGCTGGTACTCGATATCGGCGGTGCTGTGCTCGAGCAGCAGCTCGAGAATGTAATCCGGGTCGGTGGCCGAACGAGTGATCGGCCGGAACACCCCCACCCGCGCGGTGGTCGCGCACAGCATCTGCAGAACGCCGAGCGCCACGGTCGATTTACCGGTATCGCCCTCCGGCGACGCGATGTACACACTGGACGCAGCAACCTCGGCCATGGTTGAAGAGCCTAGCTGTGTTCGTGGCGGTGCCACCGGCGGCGCATGTGCGGGTCCGTACGCGACAATTCCCGAGCGAGCGCACCGCCCGGATCGCCCGCCGGGGACCGCCACCGGATTGTCGAGTGGTGAGCGGCCGTCCACCGCGACCGATCGCCCACGGTCGGACCGGCCCCCGGCCGGCGTTCCCTAACCCAGTTTCCGCAACCGTGGCGCCAGGTCGCGCTGGAACAGGTCCAGAAAGCGCTTCTGGTCGTGTCCGGGCGCGTGGAAGACCAGGTGATTGAGCCCGGCGTCCACATAGGGCTTCACCAGTTCGACCGTTTCGTCCGGGTCGCTGGCCACGATCCAGCGTTTGGCGATCTGCTCGATCGGCAGTGCGTCGGCCGCCTCTTCCATTTCGATCGGGTCGTGGATGCTGTGCTTCTGTTCGGGGGTCAGCGACAGCGGCGCCCAGAAGCGGGTGTTCTCCAGCGCGAGTTCGGGATCGGTGTCGTAGGAGATCTTGATCTCGATCATCCGGTCGATCGTGCCGATCTCGCGGTCCACCTTCGCCGCGCCTTCGGCCACCGCGGGCATCAGTTTCTCCGTGTACAGGTCCATACCTTTACCGGAGGTGCAGATGAAGCCGTCGCCGGCGCGACCCGCGTACCGGGCCACCACCGGACCGCCCGCGGCGATGTAGACCGGGATCCCGCCCTCGGGGACGTCGTAGATGGAGGCGCCGACAGTCTTGTAGTAGGTGCCGTCGAAATCGGTGCGGGCGCCGGTCCACAGGGCGCGCATCAGATCCACCGATTCGCGCAGTCGCGCGAAGCGCTCCTTGAACTCCGGCCATTCCCCGGAGTAACCGGTGGCGATCTCGTTGAGCGCCTCACCGGTGCCCACACCCAGCATCACCCGGCCCGGATACAGGCAGCCCAGGGTCGCGAACGCCTGGGCGATCACGGCGGGGTTGTACCGGAAGGTGGGGGTGAGCACGGAGGTACCGAGCAGGATGCGCTCGGTGCGCTCGCCCGCCGCGGCCAGCCAGGCCAGCGAGAACGGCGCGTGGCCGCC
Source organism: Nocardia sp. NPDC004568 (assembly GCF_040609955.1). Taxonomy (NCBI): domain Bacteria; kingdom Bacillati; phylum Actinomycetota; class Actinomycetes; order Mycobacteriales; family Nocardiaceae; genus Nocardia; species Nocardia sp. NPDC004568. The sequence goes on along the minus strand of NZ_JBEXLL010000058.1, from coordinate 1,514 downwards.
TTTGTGCCGCCACGGCTGGAAATGATCGCTGACCGTGGCGCTGTCGAGGCCGTGTTCCTCGACCAGTACCGCCAGCTCCACCAGTTCACGGGGACCGAATTGTTCCGCCGATGCTTTGTATCCGAGCTTCAGTTCACCCATTTGCGCCCACTCCTGTCGCTTGTGGTCGGACCGTTTCCGGCCCGGATCCGACACTAATAGGCGCTCTCGGGCGAAGCCCACCCGCAGCCCGTGGACGCCCGGGGGGAATGCCGAGGACCGCCCCGGCCGAGCCTGGTGCCCGGGCGTCGGTATGCGGACGCACAGCTCCCCGGCGGTCTCGTTCCCGCCTCGCGTCGCCCGCCCCGTGCGCGGCAGACCCGACCCACGCGCCGCGCAAGGGCACAATCGTTGGGGTGAGCACAGACGACCGGATTCTGTCCTACCTCACCGATATGGACGGGGTATTGGTGCACGAGGACCATATGGTGCCCGGCGCCGACGAGTTCCTCGCCGAACTACGGGCCGAGGAGATCCCGTTCCTGGTTCTGACGAACAATTCGATCCGCACTCCCCGTGATCTACAGGCCCGGTTGCGACAGACCGGACTGGAGATCCCGGAACATTCGATCTGGACCTCGGCGCTGGCCACCGCCAGTTTTCTCGACGAGCAGCGGCCCGGCGGCACTGCCTATGTGGTGGGCGAGTCCGGACTCACGACCGCGCTGCACGAGATCGGCTACGTGCTGACCGAGGTGGACCCCGACTATGTGGTGCTCGGCGAGACCCGCACCTATTCGTTCGAGGCGATCACCACGGCCATCCGGCTGGTCGAGCGTGGGGCGCGGTTCATCGCCACCAATCCCGACCCGACCGGCCCGTCCCGTGACGGCGTACTGCCCGCGACCGGTTCGGTGGCCGCCCTGATCACCCGGGCCACCGGCCGCGACCCCTACTACATCGGCAAACCGAACCCGCTGATGATGCGCTCGGCGCTGCGCCGCATCGGCGCCCACTCGCAGACCAGCGTCATGATCGGCGACCGGATGGACACCGATGTGATCTCGGGGATGGAAGCCGGTATGCGGACCATCCTGGTGACCTCCGGCATCTCGACGAAGAAATCGGTCGAGCAGTACCCCTACCGGCCGACCTCGGTGCTGGACTCGGTCGCCGACCTGGTCGGGCGGGTACGCATACCGTTCGCCGAGGTGGTGACCCCACCCATCTGACCGGTCGTATCCCGGTGGCGACAGGAGCCGGTGTCGGAAGTCGGCGACGGGTTCTTTCTGACGGCATCCGCGCTCTGAACTGCAGAATCTGCTGCGCTATCGAACTGTTTGCGGCGCGGCCCGAGCATTTATAGGCGGTGGAGACCAGGGGGATTCAACCCTGACGTCGGCGGGTCCACTGAAACTGTTCGGCCTTACTCGTCTAGACGTCGCCTGATTCTCGGTCAGGGCTCGGCGATCACCCCGGTACGGGGGGAGCCGAGGACTCTGGTGGCGAAGTTCGCCAGCTGTGCCCGTATTTTT
>NZ_JBEXLL010000057.1:0-47015 GCF_040609955.1 Nocardia sp. NPDC004568 | reverse complement strand
TCAGGAGGGCGTCGAGATCATTGGTCACACACTGGTCATAGACGCCCTCCGCCCATGTCCGGGCATCGACGGGACTTCGGACTTACTCGTCTAGGAGCCCACCGGGATGTCGGCAATGTCATGTAACCTGCAAAAAACGACATCCGGTGGATCCGAGGACGGCACAATGATCGAACGGCTCGTCGTCGTCGTCTTGTTCGACGGCGTCGATCTACTCGACGTGACCGGGCCGCCCGAAGTGTTCTCCCTACTGCGCCGGGAGATGGGCGAATCCACCGGCTATCGCGTCGTGCTCGCCGCCGAGACGCCGGACCCGGTGACGACGGCCGCCGGCGTGCGGGTGCTCCCGGATGTCACCTTCGACGAAGTCTCCGGCCGCGGTATCGACACCCTCATCGTGCCGGGTGCGGTCGATGTCGATGCGCGGCGGCAGGTGCGCGCGGTCGCCGATCCGGCGGTGGTGGACTGGGTTCGCCGCTCGGCCGGCCGCGCCCGGCGAGTGGCCTCGGTATGCGTGGGCGCGTATATCCTCGCCCATGCCGGGCTGCTGGACGGTAAACGCGCCACCACACACTGGTCGACCGCCGGCCAGCTCGCCGCCGAACATCCGGCTGTCACGGTGGACGCCGACCCGATTTTCATCCGGGACGGTGACGTGTGGACCGGCGCCGGGCTCACCGCCTGCCTGGATCTGACCCTGGCGCTGGTGGCGGAGGATTTCGGCCAGGAGCCGGCGATGCGGGTGGCCCGGCAGCTGGTGATGTATTTGCAGCGCCCCAGCGGGCAGAGCCAGTTCAGCGTGTCCCTCGATCCGGTCTCGTCCACCCGCCGTATCGACGACCTGCGGCATCACATCGCGCAGCACATCGCCGAACCGCTCACCGTCGCCGACCTCGCCGCACACGCCCGAATCGGCGACCGTCAACTCACCCGTCTCTTCAAGACCGAACTGGGTACGACGCCGGCGGCCTACGTCGAAGCCGCCCGGGTCGAGGTCGCCCGCCACCGCCTGGAGACCACCGACGACACGCTCGACCGGGTGGCCGGCGCATGCGGTTTCGGGACCACCGATACGCTCACCCGCGCCTTCCGCCGCACTCTCGGCGTCACTCCGGCCGCCTACCGGGACCGCTTCCGGGTACGTACCGAGGTTCGGTGAGCGCCGACGGGCACCGGACTCGGAGGCCGGTCCGGTGCGCTCGACCGGATCTGCGCGCCGGGACGCGACCTGTGCGCAGCCCGGTTTCAGTCGAGCGCGTACACCCGCTGGGCATTGGTGCGGAACACTTTCTCCAGGAACTCGGTGGCCCCCAGATGGTCGGCCAGCACCGTCGCGACCGCCTCGGCGCTGCCGGTGATCGAGGTGATCGGCCGGTCGACCGGGAAATTCGACCCCCAGACGAGACGATCGACCCCGAAGACGTCGGCCGCGTGCCGCAGCAGCGGGCCGATCCGGTCGGTGAGGCGGGCCACCGGCGTCGGATGGCCGGGCTTGGGTACGGGGTGGCCCAGGATCGGCATCATGAGCCCGCTGACCTTGGCCACCACATTGGGGAGTTCGGCCAACGCGGTGATATCGGTGCGCCAGCGCTCGTATATCGTGGCGCGTTGCCGGGCGTCGTTACCCGTGTACTTGCCGATCGGTCCGAAGATGCCCGCCGGAGTGCCGAGATGATTCAGCACGATCTTCGCTTCGGGGTAGCGCCGGGCCACCGCCGTCAGCTCCGACAGCTGATTGGAGTACACCCAGGCCTCGAAGACGAGGTCGCGCTCGACCACCGCGGCGAAACCCTCCAGGAACGCGTCGCTGCGCAGGGCGCCCGGGTCGGTGGTGAAACTGCGGATACCCGTATCCGGATGGTGGGCGACCATACTGCGCACTCCGCGTACCAGGGACGAGGCGGACAGATGCGCGTCGAGCAGTTCGGCGAATCCCGCGGCGCCCGGGAAGCCGCTCGCGCTCACGGCGGCGAGGGCGGGGGTGTCCACGCCGAACGGCAGGGCGGTGACCCAGCGGGTCTCCTCCACCTTGGGACCGGTCCACTCGACCTCGATGTGCACCACCGATTCGACCGGCAGGTCCCCGGCGTCGGCCCGGTAGTCGGCGGGCAGGTACGGCGCCAGATAGGCCGAGGGTTCGCCGATGAACTCCCGGTCCTTCCGCGGTGCCAGACGTACCGCGAGCGGCAGCGGCACCGGGACGGCACGCAGCAGTTTCGCCGTACGGCTGAACTCGCGCGCGGTGGTGAACGGGTCCCACTGATGGATGTGTGCGTCGATGATCCGGATACCGCCGATGTCCATTGCGCTCCGGCACCTCCTGCGATCGTCTGCGGCCTGGTGGCCGAGCGTAGTGCGTGACCAGGGCCCGGGGGAGCTGTTCGGCTCGCGTCGGACGAGTCGGCGGATCCGGCGTCATACTGGGTCTGTGGCCGAACAGGATTCGGCGCCGCGGGCGCCGGTGTCGGGAGCCGATACGGTTCCCGACCGCGTCGTGACGGACAAATCCCCGGCCGCCGCGCCCTACCCGGACCCGGCAGTGGAAGCGCCGGCGGCCGGCGATTCGGCGGCGCCGGACCCGGGGCGCGCGCCCGCCGCACTGCGCGATCTGGTCGAGCAGGGGGTGCTCGACGAAACCCAGCTGACCGCGGTGGTCACCGCGCTGAAGCAGGAACGGCCGCGGCCCACGCCGGCCCGGCTGCTGGCCGAGATCGCGGCCTATGCCGGGGCGGGGCTGCTGTTGAGCGGGCTCGTCCTGATCCTGGTGGAGTCCTGGGACGATATGGCGAAGCTCGGCCGGTTCGCCCTGTTCGCGCTGGTCGCTCTCGGGTTGATCGTGGCCGGCGTGGCGACCGCGGGTGGCCCTTCGGTGTTGTTGCGTGCGGCGTGGCGGTCGGTACCCGATACCGGGCACACCGCGCGGACCCGGCTGGCCGTGTGCCTTTTCGTGCTCGCCGCGGTGAGCGTGGCCGCGGCCGCGGGGTCGGTTTTCGACAACGGGGACACCGGCAGCGACACCACCTGGGTCTGTGCCGCGGGCGCGGGTCTGCTGGCCGCGGTCGCCGGTTATGCCGCGCTACCGTCGCTACTCGGACTACTGGTGTGCACCGGGTTCAGCGTGGCGCTGATCGTGGGTGTGCTGGACGAGGTCTTCGATCTCGACGACAGCTGGGTCGGCGGCGGGGTACTGGCGCTGGGTATCGCCTGGCTCGGTCTCACACGGGCCCGGGTGGTGCTCGAGGTGTGGGCCGGATATCTGGCGGGCGTGGTCCTGGCCGTGACGGGGGCGCAGACCGTCGACACCTTCGACGGGATGTGGCCCGCGTACGTGCTCACCGCGGTCGTGGCGGTGGTGTGTTTCGGTGTCTACGCCACCGACCGCTCCTGGGTGCTGGTGCTGGGTGGTGCCGCCGCGCTGACGCTGGCGGCGGTGGAGGCGGTGGCGGACTGGACCGGCGAGTCGGCCGGTGCGTCCGGGGCGATCCTGGTGGTCGGCGCGGTGGTGCTGGGGATCGGCAGTTATCTCCTCGCCCGGTCCACCAGAACAGCCGGTTAGCAGGAAAGACGCCGGAACACGCGGCGGCGGGCGGCGCGTTTGCGGACAGCCCTGGTCTCGGACGGGGGCCAGGTGTATCGTTTTGCTTGGACGTCCAACTATTGGAAGCCCGCAAAAAGATCTTCGTGTGACGGACGGCCGCAGCGCCGCGCCCGCCACCCCGACACGAGGCAGGGAATCGCATGGTTCGAGAACTCACACATTTCATCGGCGGGCAGCACGTCCCCGGTACCTCCGGCCGGTTCGGCGATGTCTACGACCCGAATATCGGCGAGGTACAGGCCCGGGTGCCGCTGGCGAGCCGGGCCGAGGTCGAAGCCGTCATCGCGAATGCCGAAGCCGCACAGCCCGCCTGGGCCGCGACCAACCCGCAGCGCCGGGCCCGGGTGCTGATGAAGTTCTTGACCCTGGTCAACGAGGAGATCGACTCGCTGGCCGCACTGCTGTCCAGTGAGCACGGCAAGACCATCCCCGACGCCAAGGGCGATATCCAGCGCGGCCTGGAGGTCATCGAGTTCGCGGTCGGTATCCCGCACCTGCTCAAGGGTGAGTACACCGAGAGCGCGGGCACCGGGATCGATGTCTACTCGATGCGCCAGCCGCTGGGTGTGGTCGCCGGGATCACCCCGTTCAACTTCCCGGCCATGATTCCGCTGTGGAAGGCTGGTCCCGCGCTGGCCACCGGTAACGCTTTCGTGCTCAAGCCCTCCGAACGCGACCCGTCGGTGCCGCTGCGGCTGGCCGAACTCTTCCTCGAAGCCGGTCTGCCCGCGGGCGTGTTCAACGTGGTCAACGGGGACAAGGAGGCCGTGGACACGATCCTGCACGATCCCCGGATCAAGGCCGTGGGCTTCGTCGGTTCCACCCCGATCGCGCAGTACATCTACGAGACCGCCACCGCGAACGGTAAACGCGCCCAATGCTTCGGCGGCGCCAAGAACCACGCCATCGTCATGCCCGACGCCGATCTCGACGATGTCGCCGATCAGCTCATCGGTGCGGGCTACGGTTCGGCCGGGGAACGCTGCATGGCGATCTCGGTGGCCGTGCCGGTGGGCGAGGAGACCGCGGACCGGCTGGTCGAGAAGCTCACCGAGCGGGTGCACAAGCTCAATGTCGGCAAATCCGACGACCCGGGCGCGGACTACGGGCCACTGGTCGGGCTCGACGGTGTGGACCGGGTGAAGAAGTACATCCAGCAGGGCATCGACGAGGGCGCCGAACTGGTGGTCGACGGCCGCGGGCTCACCGTCGAGGGCGCGGAGAACGGGTACTTCGTCGGCGCGACCCTGTTCGACCGGGTGGGCAAGGAGATGTCCATCTACAAGGAGGAGATCTTCGGCCCGGTGCTCAGCGTGGTGCGCGCCGCGGACTACGAGGAAGGCCTGCGGCTGGCCAACGACCACGAATACGGCAACGGCGTCGCCATCTTCACCCGCGACGGTGACACCGCCCGCGATTTCGCGGCCCGCGTACAGGTCGGCATGGTCGGGATCAATGTCCCGATCCCGGTGCCGATCGCGTACTACACCTTCGGTGGCTGGAAGCGGTCCGGGTTCGGTGACCTGAACCAGCACGGCCCGGATTCGATCCGCTTCTACACCAAAACCAAGACGGTGACCCAGCGCTGGCCGGCGGGATTGAAGGAGAGCAACAGCTTCGTCATCCCGACGATGGAATGACGGCCGTGTTCACGCTCGACGAAGACGAGCGGGCCATCCGCGATACGGCCCGGGAATTCGCCGACGAATACCTGGCGCCGCACGCCGTGGAATGGGACCAGAACAAACACTTTCCGGTGGATGTGCTGCGGAAATCGGGTGCGATCGGGCTCGGTGGCATCTACGTGGGTGAGGAGTTCGGTGGATCCGGGTTGCGCCGGCTGGACGCGGTGCGGATCTTCGAACAGCTCGCCACCGGATGCCCCACCGTGGCGGCCTATATCTCGATCCACAATATGGCGGCCTGGATGATCGACGCCTACGGCGACGACGACCAGCGTCGGCAGTGGCTGCCCGGGTTGACGGCGATGGACCAGCTGGCCAGTTACGCGCTCACCGAACCCGGTGTGGGTTCCGATGCCGCCGCCATCACCACCCGCGCGGTACGCGACGGTGACGACTACGTGGTCACCGGGTCCAAGCAGTTCATCTCGGGCGCGGGGAGCAACGACCTGTACGTGATGATGGTCCGCACCCAGGACACCGGGGCACGGGGTATCTCGACGCTGGTCATCCCGTCCGATACGCCCGGTCTGGAGGTCGGGCCCAACGAGAAGAAGATGGGCTGGAACGCCCAGCCCACCCGGCAGGTGATCCTTACCGACGCGCGGGTGCCGGTCGCCAACCGGCTCGGCGCCGAGGGCGACGGATTCCGGATCGCCATGAACGGGCTCAACGGCGGGCGGCTCAATATCGCCGCGTGCTCGGTGGGCGGGGCGCAGGCCGCGCTCGAGAAAACCGTGCCCTACCTGGCCCAGCGCAATGCGTTCGGCGCGCCGCTGCTGAACAATCAGGCACTGCAGTTCGAGCTGGCCGATATGCGGACCGAACTCGAAGCCGCCCGCACCCTGCTGTGGCGGGCCGCGGCGGCGCTGGACGCGGATGCCCCGGACAAGGTCGAACTCTGCGCCATGGCCAAACGGTTCGCCACCGATGCCGGTTTCGAGGTCGCCAACGCCGCGCTGCAACTGCACGGCGGATACGGTTACCTGGCCGAATACGGCCTGGAGAAGATCGTCCGCGACCTGCGGGTGCACCAGATCCTGGAGGGCACCAACGAGATCATGCGGATGGTCGTCGCCCGGTCGATGACAGCGTCCGTGGCGGGTGTGTCGTGATCGGCGGACGCCCGGCGGCGAGCGCGAAAGGATATGAATGAGCCACGAACCCGAAGTCCTGGTCGAGCAGCGCGGCGGCCTGGGTCTGATCACGCTGAACCGGCCCAAGGCCATCAACGCCCTCAACCACGCGATGACGCTCACCATCACCGAGCAGCTCCATGCCTGGGCCACCGATGATTCGGTGCGGACCGTGGCCATCACCGGCGCCGGTGAGCGGGGCCTGTGCGCGGGCGGCGATATCGTCGCCATCCACCACGACGCCAAGGAACAGCAGGCGGCGGGGCATGTGGGGTCGGCGGCGGATTCGGCGACCGGGAAGTTCTGGCGCGACGAGTACCTTCTCAACGCGCTGATCGGCCGCTATCCGAAGCCGTATGTCGCGGTGATGGACGGGATCGTGATGGGCGGCGGGGTCGGCCTGTCCGCGCACGGCAGTCACCGGATCGTCACCGAGCGGTCCAAGGTCGGGATGCCGGAGGTCGGTATCGGCTTCATCCCCGACGTCGGCGGCACCTACCTGCTGTCCCGGGCGCCGGGTGAGCTGGGCGCGCATATCGCGCTCACCACCGCGCGACTCGGGGCCGGGGACGCGATCGCCACCGGTTTCGCGGACTACTACGTACCCGCCGAGCAGATCCCGGCCTTGCTGACCACCCTGGAGTCCGAGACCGCGGATATCGCCATCGCGAAATTCGCCGCCGAGGCCCCCGAATCGGCGCTGGTCGCGCAGCGCGACTGGATCGACGCCTGCTACAGCGCCGATACCGTCGCCGAGATCGTGGCCCGGCTCCAGGCCCACGCCTCACCGGAAGCGAACAAGGCCGCCGACGACGTACTGGGCAAATCGCCCGTCGCCCTCCAGGTGACGCTGCGATCACTGCGTTCGGCGAAATGCGCCGGCAGCCTGGAAGCGGTGCTGAACGAGGAGTACCGGGTCTCGATCGCCTCGCTGGCCTCGCATGATCTGGTCGAGGGCATTCGCGCGCAAGTGGTCGACAAGGACCGCAACCCGCAGTGGTCGCCCGCCACCCTGTCCGATGTGACCACCGCGCAGGTCGACGGATATTTCGCCGAACTCGGTGCGCGGGAACTGGGTTTGACGATTCCGGAGGACAAGCAATGAGCAAGACGATCGGCTTCCTCGGCCTCGGCCATATGGGCGGCCCCATGGCGGCCAACCTGGTCAAGGCCGGCTACGACGTGCACGCGTTCGATCCCTCGCCGGCGGCGCAGGAGCAGGCCCGTGCCGACGGGGTCGCGCTGGTGGATACCGGGGTGGCCGCGGCCACCGGGCGCGACATCGTGATCACCATGCTCACCAACGGCAAGTTGGTGCGCAGCGTGTACGACGAACTGCTGCCGGCCGCGCACCCGGGCACGCTGTTCATCGACTGTTCGACCATCGATGTGGCCGACGCGCGCGCCGCGGCCGAGGCCGCGGCGGCGGCCGGGCACCGCGCCCTGGACGCGCCGGTCTCCGGTGGTGTCTCCGGTGCGGCCGCCGGAACGCTGACCTTCATGGTGGGCGGGGCGGATACCGATTTCGCCGAGGCGCTGCCGGTGCTCGAGGTGATGGGCGCCAGGGTGGTGCACACCGGTGCCGCCGGAAACGGGCAGGCGGCCAAGATCTGCAACAACATGATCCTCGGCATCTCCATGATCGGCCTGTCCGAAGCGCTGGTACTGGGTGAGAAGCTGGGCCTGAGTCATCAGGCGTTCTTCGACGTCGTATCCACGGCCTCGGGCCAGAGCTGGTCGCTCACCACCTACTGCCCGGTCCCGGGGCCCGTGCCGACCAGCCCGGCGAACAACGATTACAAGCCGGGGTTCGCCACGGCGCTGATGAACAAGGACCTGGGCCTGGCGGTGGAGGCGTTGCGCGCCAACGGGGTCGATGGTCGCATCGGCGAACTGGCGGCCGAAATCTATCGCGAGTTCAGCGAATCCTCGGGCGACCGGGATTTCTCGGCCATCATCACCGAGGTGCGCGAACGAAGCGGCGGGTCACAGACCGCCGGCTGAATATCGTTAGCGCGGTGGCACGGTCGTGTGGCGCCGGGCTGCACTGAGTGTGCGTGCCCGACCGGTCCCCGACCCGGCCCAGCGAATAGGTTCCCTACCTCAGGAGCTGGGCCGGTCGGCGCGATCGCCGACACCGAACGGCCGAACTGCGACGAAGACGAGGCCCGGCTCGTCTCCGATGCCTGAGAGCGGTTGCCCGGGGAACTACCTGCGCGTTCGCGGCACCTGGAGAGTCCCCAGAGCCGGATGAGCAGGCCGGCGAGGTCGAGCATCCCGCGGTCGAGAATGGCGGTGCGTTCCAGCGGGTGGCCAACGCTCGATACCATTTGAGCCCTGCCCGTCACACCCTCCGAAAGACCAGGCGATGGATGTTCTTTATTTTCTCAAACACAGTCCATCCGGCGATCTGGAACTGAAGTATTCACTGCGTAGCGTCGAACGCTACATGCCATGGGTGAGGCGGGTGGTGGTGTTCGGCGATCGCCCGGAATGGCTGGCGGGTCCGGAGAGCGGAATCTTTCATGTTCCACACGAGGCGATCGCCTGGATCGGCCCCTACAGAACGCCCGTCACGAATTGGTTCCTGTTGTTCTATCTCACGGCCCTCCTGCCGGAACTGGACGAGGAATACATCTTCTTCAGCGACGACTTCATTCTGCTCCGCGATCTCACGCCCGACGATGCCCAGCGGAACCGCTATCTGCAGGACCTGGCGACCGTCAACAGTCGCGGCAAAGGCCTGTGGAAGGACAGCCTGTGGCGGACGCATGACCTGCTCAAACGGCTCGGCTACGGCACGCTCAACTATGAAACTCATGCGCCGACCTGGTTCCGGAAGCAGTGGGTGCTGGACGCCTATCGCGATCTACGGGATTTCGTCACCGAGGACCGCTGGCAGGGCCTGATGGGCATCACGGCCATCCTGAGCCACATCCAGAAGCACCACCCGCGACCGCTGGTGCATCTCGACACGGAGGGCAGCCTGGTGGGCTTCCACGACAAACACCCGGCATACGACGAGATCGTCTCCCGTGCTTCCGCGGCCGACGTGAGGTTCCTCAACTTCGACGACGAGGCGTACGGCCCCGACCTGCAACGCTTCCTCGCCGAGCGGTTTCCACGCCCCTGCCGCTACGAACGGCACGAAACCCCCGCGACCCCCACCAGCGCCCTCATCGATACCAGCAGCGTGCCGGTATCTTGATTACGGCCGGTACGAACGACGAGCTCACGAACCGATCACCTACCAGGAGCTACTCGGGGCCGCCGCAGGATGAGGTGACCGTGCCGCAATTGCTCGCGGGTGTCCCACCGCTGCCGGTCCGAGACGTTGCAAGAGGCTGAAGAATCTTTCCATCGCTGCGTCGCCCCCGGCAGCGCCTACCGGCCCATCGATCCGGAGACGTGTTCGCCGCCCTACCCCTCATGAGTTGCCCTCGAGCCGTGTCGATACCGCCCGTCGGGTGCGCGGTATCGTCACCGATGTTCATGACCTTTCGAACCAGAGGATGCGCCGTGACCGACTTCGAGACGATTCTGCTGGAGCGCAAGGATGGGGTCGCCCTCATCACGCTGAACCGGCCCAAGGCGCTCAACGCGCTGAACGCGCAGGTCCTCGACGATGTGATCGCCGCGCTCGACGAGGTCGAACGCGACGACGAGATCGGCGCCGTGGTGATCACCGGTTCCGATCGGGCCTTCGCCGCCGGCGCGGATATCAAGGAGATGCAGCCGAAGTCCTATATGGACATGTTCATGGACGACTATTTCGCCCGCTGGGAACGGCTGGCCCAGTTCCGTAAACCGACCATCGCGGCGGTCGCGGGTTACGCGTTGGGCGGGGGCTGTGAGCTCGCCATGATCTGCGACATCCTGATCGCGGCGGATACCGCCAAGTTCGGCCAGCCCGAGATCAAGCTGGGGGTCATCCCCGGTATCGGCGGGTCGCAGCGGCTGACCCGGGCGATCGGTAAGGCCAAGGCCATGGATTTGGTGCTGACCGGCCGGAATATGGATGTCGACGAGGCCGAGCGGGCGGGGCTGGTGTCCCGAGTGGTTCCGGCGGCGGAACTCCTCGACACCGCCCTCGAGGTGGCGGCCACCATCGCGTCCATGTCGCTGCCGGTGGCCATGATCGCCAAGGAAGCGGTGAACCGGTCCTTCGAGACCACGCTGGCCGAGGGCCTGCGGTTCGAGCGGCGCGTCTTCCATTCGCTGTTCGCGACCGCGGACCAGTCCGAGGGAATGGCGGCGTTCGTCGACAAGCGGCCCGCGAACTTCACCAACCGCTGAGCTGCTCAGCACGCGGCCCGGGCCCGTTCAGGGCGCGGGCGGCGCGTCCAGGATGTCGGTGGGAACGTAATTGTTCCGGGTGGGTTGCGCGGCGCCGTTCTGCGCCGTGAGCAGCCCGGCCACGGTCGCGCCCAGTCCGATTGTCACCGCCGCGGCCGCGTAGACCTTGCGCCGTCCGACGACGGGCGGGGCCAGCGGCACCACCTGCCCGCCCGCCCGGATATGCGCGGTGCGGATACCGGCGGCGGGTCGTTCGGCCGCGAACAGCAGCGCGCCGCGCGCCGAGACGTACTCCGGTTCGGAATCGCACACCACCGGCAGGTCCAGCAGTTCGCTCAGCCGGGTGCGCAGGGCCGGATTGCGGGCGCACCCGCCGAGCAGGGCCACCGCGTCCGCCGCCTCCGTCTGCTCGGCCACCCGGTGTACCAGCGAGGCGGCCGACTGCACCGCGTCCGCGCAGAGTTCGGCGAGATCACTCCGGGTGATCACCGCGCGTTCGGCGGTATCGGGGTCGGCGGCGGTCACCACGCGAGCGCTGCTCAAGGCCTCCCGGTACCGCCGGGCCGCCGTTTCGTCGGTGTACACACCCGCGGAGTCCAGCCATTCGCACAGCAGTTCGTTGTAGCCGTCGCCGCCCAGACCCGGGCAGTGGGCGCCGGCCAGCACGGTATCGGTGCGGCAGTCGATCTGGGTGAGGGTCAGGCCGGAGGAGCCCAGGTCGACCAGGGAGACCACCCCGGTCGCCGGCAGTTTCTCGGTGAACCGGAGATAGCGCAGCTGCGCCAGCGGCTCGTCCACCAGGGTGACGCGGCCGGTGCCGAGGGCCTCGCCCACCACTTCGGCCTGCTCCCGGTTGTGGCAGGTCACCGCGGTGCCGGTGATGTACTCGTCGCGCCGGTCGGCGGCGCCGTACATCCGGCGGATCGCGATGAGCGCCGGTTCGGCTACCGAGGCGCGGGCCGGGCGGGGGATATGGCATCGATCTAGCGGCGGCAGGTGCGGTTGATCCGAATGGGTGAGCACCGCACGCGCACCTGAGGCGCCTACTGATACCCCGAGAACCAGCACCATAAACATATGGTGCGCCGCGGGCCGTTCGTTGCCAAGCCGAAGCACCGAGAAATTTGCTGCACGGGTGCGCGGCCGTCATGTGTTCGCTGCCCATCCGGCCCGGCAAACATCCGATACGCCCTGTTCCGCGTCGGGTTTGCTGCGGCGCCGGGGATGCGGTCAGGGTTCGGCCCAGCGGGGCGGTTCCTCGCCGGTATCGAAGTCTCCGGCGGTGTGGCGGAACTCGGCGAGCAACTGCAGCAGCGTGCGCAACCGGTCGGGCGGCAGCTCCGGCCGCGCGAACACGCGCTCGTTCAGATAGCCGGTGGCCTCGGCGACGAGATCCCTTCCGGCATCGGTGATCTCGATCAGCGTGGCCCGCCGGTCGTTGGGATGCGGGACCCGGTTCACCAGCCCCGCCGCCTCCAGTCGGTCCACGGAGTTGGTGACACTGGTCGGGTGCACCTGCAGCCGGGCGCTGGCCACCGCCATGGGCAGCGCGCCCGTGGCGCTGAAGTTCAGCAGTTGCAGCAGTTCGTAACGCGAGAAGGTCAGACCGGTCGGGCGCAGGGCTTCGTCGACCCTGGCCATGACGATCTGCTGGGCGCGGACCAGTGAGGTCACCGCGGCCATCCCGTCGGCGACCGCACCCCATCCGTGGCCGACCCATTGACGGTGGGCCTCCTGGATCGGGTCGAGAGGTAGCGGGCGGGGGCGAGACATGTGTTCGATCATTGCACGGCACCATGCCGGCGAGCCGCGTCCTGGGCGCCCGCCGGTGGCGGGTGTCACCCGCGCCGCCGGGGTGACGTGCCCGCGGTCCGGGCGCTGTCACCGGTTGAGATCCGGCTGAGCGCAACTGTGGGCCCCGCGGCGGTGACGAGCCATGATCATCGAGTCACGCGGGCGTGGCTGAGTGGTTCAGGCAACGGTCTGCAAAGCCGTTCACGCGGGTTCGATTCCCGCCGCTCGCTCAATGGTCAGGGACGTGTTCTGGAGGTCGGAGCCGGGTATCGCGTCATGCGGTCCATGGCGGCTCCGGCCTCCATCCCCGCCGCGGCGAGGTCCGGCTCGGCGGGGGAACGGATACGGGCAGGTGTGCCCGAGGCCACGGACCGTCAGGTCAGTCCCGAAAAATCCCGCAGCACGACGTGATTGCGATCGGCGAAGGTACCGAGTGTGTACTCGGGGAGCAGGCCGAAGTATTCGGCGCGGGTCAGTGCGCTCCAGCGCCGGGACTCCGGGGTGCGGGTCTTGTAGAAGTTCACCGTGTACCCACCCTCGTAGATCCGCAGCAGGCTGTACCCGCCCGGATATTCCTTGATCGCGCCGACCTCCAGGAATTCCACCGCGCATGCGGTATCCGGCCGGGTGCGGCGGTTGCGGTGGGTATGGCCGCTGTGCTGTAGGAAGACCCCCGGCGCGTCCTCGTACAACCGCTGCAACCGCAGCGCGGTATCACGGTCGAGGACGAAGCCGGGACCGGCCGTATTGGTGAGGCCGGCCTCCACGGTGACGGGATGATGGCCGAAAACCACAGTGGGGCGGTCGGGTTCGGCACGCAGCAGTTCGGTGATCCGGTCGAACTGCGTGGCGTCGAGTACCCCGCCCGAGCCGTCCAGTGCGCTGGTATCCAGGCCGAGGACGCGTAGACCGCCGACTTCGTGTTCGACCACCTGTTGCCGGGGCCCGAGAAACTCACTCCAGCAATCACGGTGGTCCGTGGCGCCGGACACCGCCGGGCACTGCGCGTATTCCGCGCCCGGGTGCGGGCGGTCGTGGTTCCCGCGTACGGCGAGGTAGTCCTGACCGTCGGTACCCCAGCGGTCCAGCCGGGCGCGTACCGCGCGCACCTGCGCGGATGTGGCCTCCGCGGTCAGGTCCCCGGCCAGCAGGAGTAGTTCCGCGCCGCGATCGGGACGGTGCAGATCGGCGAGTACGGCGTCGAACATCACCTCCGGATAGGGCGGCAGACCCGGTTCCTGGCGTATCCCGGGCGGGAGCCCGCCCGCCACCAGGCCGCTCACGGTTTCCCCGTAGTGCACGTCGTTGGCGAGGGCCAGGGTGCGCAGCAGCCGTCCCGGTGGCGGCACCGCGGTCGTGAACGTCGCGGTGGTTTCGGGGGTGCCGGGCGCGCCGGTGGCGACCGAGAGCGTGGGCGTCGCCCGCACCCCGGCCGATCGTGCCTCGAACCGATAGGCGCGACCCGGTTCCAGACCGTCGATCTGCGCGTAATGAAAAGGGGTGGCGCTCTCGGAAGCCCAGACCGGCCGGAGCGGGCCGGAACTGTCCGCCGGGCCGAGCAGCAGCTCGCCGTCGGAGGGCACCGGGATCGCGCTACCGGGGTCGCGGCTGGTCCAGGTGAGCACGGCGACGGTATCGGTGACCGTCACGACTTCCAGGTCGGTCGCCCGCACCGACCCGGGTGACGCCGTCGCCCGGCCCGCCGCCGAGAGTCCGGCGGCGGGCAGCAGTGCCGCGAGGCCGAGCGCGCCCAGTACGGTGCGGCGCGAGGGCCCGCAGCAGCTCATCGGCGCCCGCCGTCGATCATTTCGGGTCGCTGTCGGCCGAGGAGCAGACCCGCCATTCGCCGTCCTCCTTCACGAGGCTCTCTTCGGAGCTGTCGTCCATCTGCTCGTCCTCGCCACCGCCCGGCGCCGACAACCCGAACTTGCCCTTGATCTCGGCCTTCGCGCGGTCGTCGGTGACGACGATATTGTCGACCGAGTCGATATCCACGGTGAATCCGAGTTTCTCGGCCTCGGACTTCTCCGCCTCGGCCATGGCATCGAATTCGTCCCGGTCGGCCTTGCAGGCCAGCTGGGTGGCGGCCGCGAAATCGTCGTCGCTGAGGGTGCCGTAGAACTCGCGCAGTGCGGCCTCGACCTGTTGTTCGTCGGAGGACAGCGGTGTGCGTCCTTGCATGGTCAGCACCACCGTGGCCGCGACGGCGGCGACGACGACGAGTGCGCCCACGACGGCGCCCACGATGAGGCCTGTCCGGCGCTTACCCGGCGGTCGGGGGTGGCCGGGCCGACTGCCGTCGTTCGGCCGTGACCCGGTCGGGTCTGCCGGTGGCTGAGTCACGATGTTCTCCGTTCCCGGGGTTTTCCCGAACACTACGACACCGTCCACCCCGACGGCCGGTTCGGCCGGGGACCAGGGTGTCCCCGGGGGCGGCCGAGTACTCCGCGCGCACAACGGCGTCCGTGCTCATACACTCCTTCCGGCGGGACCCGGAGGATACGTGGAGGTACGTGGTTATGGCCGGTCGTGGTGTCCACCTGTGCGGCAGTGTGCCGCTCTCCGACGCCGCGGCGGTTTTCGCGCAGGTCGCCACCCGGCTGGGTGGGCATATCACCCGGATCCCCGACGGTGAGACCGGCGAACGCGACAACTGGGTGGTGTGGCAGCTACCCCGGCTGCGGGCGCATCCGGGCCTGGTCACCGTGCCGCCGCCGACTCCGGAGTACGGACCGGGCGAACGGGTGCGACCGGCCCCCGGAATCGACCCGGAATCCATCGATTTCGGTCCGCTGGGTTACGCCCAGGCGGCGCGGCAGTCCTGGCGGGTGTTCGAACAACTCCGCGAACAGGGTCTGGTCCGGCCGGGTGTCCGGTTCCAGGTCAGTCTGCCGACCCCCATCGCGGTGATCGGCGCGTTCGTGGCCGGCCCTCAGACGGAACTGGAGAACCGCTACGAGGCCGCGATCCTGGCCGAGCTGGATCAGATCACCTCGGCGATCCCGCATGAGGATCTGGCGATCCAATGGGACGCGGCTGTCGAATTCGCGCTGTTCGAGGGTGTTTTCCCGTGCTGGTTCGGGGACGACTATCCCGCGCGGCTGGGTGGGGTGATCGAGCGGCTGTCCCGCCTCGGCGATTCGGTGCCCACCGGGGTGGAGCTCGGGTACCACCTCTGCTACGGCGACTTCGGGCATCGGCACTTCGTCGAACCGGCCGATACCTCGAAACCGGTCGATGTGGCCTCCGGGGTGGCCGTGGCACTGAAGCGCCCGCTGAACTGGATCCATCTCCCCGTGCCGAAGGACCGCACCGACGCCGCCTATTTCGCCCCGCTGGCCGGTCTCGCGATCGACCCGGAAACCGATCTCTACCTGGGTCTCGTGCACGCCTCCGACGGTTTCGAAGGCGCTCGTCGCCGAATCAAGGCGGCGGCCGGATTCGTTCCGGAGTTCGGTATCGCCACCGAATGCGGTCTCGGCCGGCGTCCGGCCGCCCAGATCCCGGAGCTGCTGGATCTGCATGCCCGTCTGGCGAATTCCTTGGATTGACCGGTGGCCGTGGTCGGCCGCGCGCATGATGCCGGGCCGCGCACGCGCGACTGTGCGGTGACGACGGCGGCCCGGTAGGGGCCGGAAATTCGAACCCACGAATCTTTGCCGTTCCGGCCGGTGGGGGAGCGGGACCGGTGCGCCGACGGCAGCGTGTCGGGCCCGGGGGTCCGTTCGCGAACGGCCAGTCGTTCGGCGTGGCCGCCGCGGCGGAGGACATATGGCATCGATGTCCGCTGTCGGCTCGGCGTGGGGAACCTTTCGTCAACTTGAGGTTGACGAAGGTTCGATCGTCAACTACAAGTTGACGATATTGGCCGAGTGGCAGACCTTCAGGAGTGGCAATGGACGATCTCGAGAACGCGGCGCGCAAACCCGGCGGCCGCGTGGCGAAAAGGGCGGTGGTGGTGGGAGCCGGTATCGCCGGGCTGGCCGCGGCGTTGCGGATGCACCGGGCGGGCTGGGAAGTCGTCGTGCTCGAGCGGGCACCCGCGCGGCGCAGCGGCGGCTACCTGCTGAACCTGCACGGGCCCGGTTACGACGCCGCCGAGCGCCTCGGCCTGCTACCCGCGCTCGGTCCACGCGATATCGGGTTCTTCACTTCGGTGCTCGTCCGCGCCGACGGCCGGGAGAAGTTCACCGTTCCCGCCGCCGTCGCACAGGCCGCGGTAGGGAAACGGGCGCTCAGCCTCTTCCGTGGCGACCTGGAATCGGTGCTGTACGCCGCGGTGGCCGAGCACGTCGATATCCGATTCGGCACCACGGTGCGGGCGATGACCCAGGATCCCGGTGCCGTCGAAGTCACCCTCAGTGACGGCTCCCGCCTACAGGCCGACCTGCTCATCGGCGCCGACGGTGTGCACTCCCGGATCCGTGAGCTCGCCTTCGGCCCCGAATCCGACTATCTGGTCGAACTGAATCACATGGTGGGCGCCTTCCCGCTCGATACCGTGCCGGATCATGTGCCCCACGGTGTCGGCACGACCTTTCTCGGGCCCCGGCGCACCGCCGCGGTGATGAATCTGGGCCCGGGCCGGTCCTCGGCGTTCTTCACCTACCGCAGCCCCGACCCGACCGGCGAACTGGCCCGCGGCGCCGTATCCGCGCTCACCGCCGCGTTCGGTGATCTCGGGCGCGGCGTGGCCGAAGCTCTCCAGCAGCTCGCCGCCGACCCGGCCGACGCCTACTTCGACTCGGTCGGCCAGATCGTCGTCGACCGATGGAGTAGCGGGCGGGTCGTCCTCCTGGGCGATGCCGCCTGGTGCGTCACGGTCTTCGCCGGCTACGGCGCGGCTCTCGCCCTCGACGGCGCAGACCGGCTCGGCGCCGCCCTCGCGGCCCACGGTGAC
Source organism: Nocardia sp. NPDC004568 (assembly GCF_040609955.1). Taxonomy (NCBI): domain Bacteria; kingdom Bacillati; phylum Actinomycetota; class Actinomycetes; order Mycobacteriales; family Nocardiaceae; genus Nocardia; species Nocardia sp. NPDC004568. Next base: position 29,609 of record NZ_JBEXLL010000057.1, on the reverse strand, counting down.
GACCTCGCCACCGCCCTCGACGCCTGGGAGCAATCGCTACGGCCGGAGGTCCGCAAGCGGCAAGCTCTTGCGCGTAAGGGGATCAGCCGATTCGCCCCACCCACTCGTGCGCACGTCTGGGCCGGGGATCTCATGCTGCGCGCCATCCAACTCCCCGGTGTCCGAGGTCTCGTCCAGCGCTCGATCCAGCGCGCGAACAACTAGCACTCGATGTATGCCACTTCGAAAGTGGATAGAAATCGCCGTTTGCTTGTTTCCGGTCGCAGGAATGCGGTACACGCCGAATGACTCGGGGGCCGGTAGAAGATTCGCGTGAAGGAGATGGGAACGATGGGTTCGTTCGAACCTTATCTGAGTGCCGGTATGGAAATGCTCCAGAGGATGTTCGGGATGATGCTCGGGATGATGCCAGGCATCGGCCCCGGCCTGTGACGACGGAGCCGACAGCGGCCGCCCGCCGGCGATCTCGCCGGCGGGCGGAGCGCCGGAAAATGTATCCCGCTCCACAGCGGTGCGGCCTGAGTGAATCGGCGCCACCGCCTGTACGCGTGCATAGAACGGAGCGCTGAAGGGGGCGGCGAAAACTTCGGGCCTGGTCGCGTCGACCTCGTGACACTCGGAACGGCCGGGGTACGAAACGAGAAAGGCCCCCGACCAGCTTGGATTCCAGGGGTCGTCGCAACACCGCCTGCATTGTCAGGTGGTGAGTAAATCACGGAGACGCTCGGCTGGGGTATCCCAGCCGAGCGTTTTGCGTGGGCGGTCGTTGAGTTCCTGGGCGACGTGTTCGAGGTCTTCGGGACCGTAGACGCTCAGGTCGGTCCCTTTGGGAAAGTATTGGCGGAGCAGTCCGTTGGTGTTTTCGTTCGAACCGCGCTGCCAGGGGCTGGCGGGGTCACAGAAGTAGACCTGCATGTCGGTAGCCATGGAGAACTGTGCGTGCCGCGCCATCTCGGCTCCCTGGTCCCAGGTCAGCGAGCCACGCAGGTGAGCGGGCAGCGTCGAGATGGAGGCGATCAGCCCGTCACGCACTGTCTCGGCATCGTGGCTGCCGGGCAGGTGGACCAGCATCGTGTAGCGGGTCGACCGTTCGACCAGGGTGCCTATCGCCGATCGACTGTCGGTGCCCACGATCAAATCGCCTTCCCAGTGGCCGGGCACCGCACGGTCGTCGACCTGGGCGGGCCGGTCGCTGATCATGATCATCGGGTCGACGAACCGGCGGGTGCGCCGATCGGGTGCCCGCTGCGGCTTGCGCCGGGTCCGCCCTGTCCGCAAAGCGGTGACGAGTTCACGTTTGAGTCCGCCGCGGGCTTGGCAGTAGAGAGCCTGGTAGATCGTCTCGTGGCTCACCCGCATACTCTCGTCGTCGGGGTAGTCGATGCGGAGCCGGTTCGATATCTGTTCCGGCGACCGCCGCCGGGACAGTCCATCGACAACAGCCTGCCTCAATAGTCCCTCGGCGGCCGGCTTCGATACCTTCGGGCGTGCGCGCGCCGCCTTGGCTCGCTCGTTCGCCCGATAGGGCAGGTAATGGCCCTCGACTCGATGCGTGCGGATCTCCCGCGACACCGTCGACTTGTGTTTACCGATCCGGGCCGCGATCGCGGTCACCGACTGCCCGGTCAGCAGTCCGTCGGCGATATCGAGCCGATCCTGCAACGACAGATAACGGTCATTGATCGCCGGCGCGGCGGCACCATCGGTGTTGATCACCACATGTTTGTAGCTGCCGGTCCGATAGTTCACCACGGTCCCGTCGGGATAGATCCGTGAATGGTTCGACTTGCGGATTCCGGCTCGCCAATCCTTGGCAGTCCGGTAGTGCACCCCGACCTCGGTAGCAGCCTTCTTCACCGACCACCCCACCGCGATCAACGCCAGGAACCGCTGCTTGACCTCGGGCTTACCCCGCCGACCACGGGTCGTGGGAGACGCACCGAACAGTCCCTCGGCTACCAGAACCCGGCGAGCCACCGAAAAAGCGACTCCGGCAGCCTTGGCAGCCTGGTTCACCGATCCTGTCTCACCGAAGACCCTCTGGATCAGCATCGGATCGGCAGGCCGGCCCCGTCGTAGCTCAACTCCCTCGGCCCGCAGGATCGCATAACACCGATGCCGCGTGACCCCCAGCACCGCAGCGGCCTCGGCCACCGATACCCCAGCACCAACCAGCCCGACCAGCTGATCACCGAACTCGGCCAAGTCCTCCGAAAACGACACGGTCGCCGCAACCTCTCACATCGAGAGTGTTGCGACGACCGTGTGAACCCAAGCAGCAGAACCCAGCTGCTTGGGGGCCTTCCTCGTGCGTGCCCTCGGCAGGAATCGAACCTGCGGCCTTCTGCTCCGGAGGCAGACGCTCTATCCCCTGAGCTACGAGGGCGGGGTCCACCCGGTGCGACCGGGAGCCGGTCGATCGGGCGGACCACAGCGTATCGCATCATCGGCGATGCGGCCAAAACGAGTGGTGGCGGTTCAGTTCAGCGGCAGTGGCCGGCCGCCGCGGGCGGCGAGCATATCGGTGATGAGCTGGGACTCACCCTGCTGCGCGGCGAGCATCTGCCCGGCCAGGATGCCGATCTCGCCGGTTTCGGCGTGTTCGGCCCCGTACTCGAGCATCGGGACCCCGCCCTGGTGGTGGCGCAGCATGAGTTGCAGGAACAGCACATCGAGGTCGGTGCCGCGCGCGTCGCGCAGTCGCTGGGTGTCCTCGGTGGTCGCCATGCCCGGCATCGCGGCCACGGCCCCGGACCCGTGTGCCCCGGAGCCGTGGCCGCCGTGACCATCGCTGTGCTGGTCGTCACCGTGCCCGGTCTCGTGCATCCAGCCCATGTAACCGTCCGCGCCGCGCGCGGGCGCGCCCCACATCTGCAACCAGCCCTGCATCCGGCCGATCTGGCTCTGCTGGGTGGTGAGGATGTCGTAGGCCAGGCGCTGCACCGCGGGATCGGCCGAACCGAGCAGCGCGATCCCCGACATCTCCACGGCCTGGGTGTGGTGGGCCGACATGTCCTGCGCGAATCCGATATCGACCGGGCCCGGCTCGGACCCACCGGATTCCTCCGGCGAGAGCAGCACGCCCGCGCCGAACCCGATCACGAGCAGGGCGATCGCGGCGATGATCAGCAGCGGGGTGCGCTGGCCGCGCAGCTGGGCGCGAAGCCCGGTCTCGGGGGTCTCCGTTTCCGGCATTACTGTCCGGCTCCGGGTGCCGGTTGGTCGGCCGTGGCGCCGGGTGCCGGTTGGTCGGCCGCGGCGCCGGGTGCCGGTTGGTCGGGCACGGCGCCGGGTGCCTGCTGGTCCGGCAGGGTGCCGGGCATCCCCGGGATCGCCGGAATGCCGCCGGGCAGCCCACCCGGCAGACCGCCGCCGGGGACCCCCATACCGCCGAGTTCGCCCTGATCGGGCTGCAGGCCGGCGCCGTCCATCGGCACGGCGTCGGGGCCCGGTTCGCTGGGGTCGTAGGGCGGCGGGTTCTGGGTGTCGAAGGCGACCGTCGCACAATCCGCGCCGACCTCGGGGTAGGCGAAGTTGTTCAGCCGCAGCGCGGTGATGAACTGACCGATCCGCTCGTCGTCGGCGCTGTTCACGGTGAGCTGACGTCCCCAGGACTGCAGCGAGACGGGGGCTTCCTGGCCGGGGTGCGGCGACATGAGCATGTACTGCTCACCGTCGACCTTCTTCTTCAGCGTGTCGATCCCGGCCTGGTCGACCTTGTCCGGGTTGTAGGTGATCCACACCGCGCCGTGCTCCAGCGAATGCACCGCGTTCTCGTCGCGCAGCGCCTTGTCGTAGACGGTGCCCATGCAGTTGGCCCAGGAGGAGTCGTGCGGGCCGCCGAACGGCGGGGTCTGGTCGTAGGCCACCCGCTTGGTCGCGTCGACATGCAGACCGGCCGGGTACTCCTTCTTCACCACGCCCTCGATCTGGTCGGAGGGGTCCTTCTGCTGCTCGGAGGGGGTGAACTTCTCCAGAGCAGCCTTCTCCTGGTACTTGGGCACCAGGTTCACCGCCAGCGCCGCGACCAGCCCGACAAGCACCACGACCGCGCCGATGGTGAGCCAGGGGATTCGCTGGCCGATCGGGGGTTTGCCCTTGTTCTTGCTGCTGCTCGCGCGCGCACCCGCGACTTTGCCCGCCGCCTTCACGGCCTTCGCCGATTTGGCGCTCGTCCTGTTCGGCATACCGGTCCCAGTTCTTTCCACGTCGATGAACAGTGCCGAGCTGCGGTGCCCACTCGCGGCGCGCACCCACTCGGACCATAGGATAGAGACTCGTGACTCCAGCCGACCTTGCAGATCTCCTTCACGCCACCGCGGCGAAGGTCCTCGCCGAACGTGGACTGGATGCCGCGGTGCTGCCCGATACGGTCGATGTGGAGCGTCCGCGCAATCCGGAGCACGGTGACTACAGCACCAATGTAGCGATGAAGGTCGCGAAGAAGGCGGGAACCAATCCCCGGGATCTGGCCGGCTGGCTCGCCGAGGCCCTGCGCGATACCGAGGCCGTCGCCGCGGCGGAGGTCGCCGGGCCCGGCTTCCTCAATATCCGGGTCGCCGCGTCCGCGCAGGGTGTGGTGCTCGAGCAGGTGCTCGCGGCAGGGGCTGGGTACGGCACCGCGAACGCGCTCGCCGGTACGAAGATCAATCTGGAGTTCGTCTCCGCCAACCCGACCGGCCCGGTGCACCTGGGCGGGACCCGCTGGGCGGCGGTGGGCGACGCGCTGGGCCGGATCCTGGCGGCGCAGGGCGCCGAGGTCACCCGCGAGTACTACTTCAACGATCACGGCGGCCAGATCACCCGGTTCGCCGAATCGCTGGTCGCCGCCGCCACCGGCGCGCCGACCCCGGAGAACGGGTACGCGGGCGCCTATATCGGCGAGATCGCCGACCGGATCGTCACCGACCATCCCGGTGCGGCCGGACTCGATCCGGAGAAGCGGCTGGAACTGTTCCGCGCCGAGGGCGTGGAACTCATGTTCGCGCACATCAAGAAAACGCTGCACGAATTCGGCACCGATTTCGATGTGTATTTCAACGAGAGTTCGCTGTTCGCCTCGGGCGCGGTCGAACGCGCGGTGGACACGCTGAAGAATTCCGGTGACCTGTATTCGAAGGACGGTGCCTGGTGGATCGCCAGCTCCGAATACGGTGACGATCAGGACCGGGTGGTCATCAAGAGCGACGGGAACGCCGCCTATATCGCCGGCGATATCGCCTACCTGCAGGACAAGCGGTCGCGCGGTTTCGACCTGTGCATCTATATGCTCGGCGCCGACCATCACGGCTATATCGGCCGGTTGAAGGCCGCGGCCGCCGCGTTCGGTGACGACCCGGACAGCGTCGAGGTGCTCATCGGCCAGATGGTGAACCTGCTGCGCGACGGGGTGGCGGTGCGGATGAGCAAACGCGCGGGCACCGTGGTCACGCTCGACGATCTGGTGGAGGCCATCGGTGTCGACGCCGCCCGCTATTCGCTGGTGCGCAGCTCGGTGAACTCGAGCATCGATATCGACCTGGACCTGTGGGCCAAACAGGACAGTGTGAACCCGGTGTACTACGTGCAGTACGCGCACGCCCGGGCCGCGTCCATCGCGCGCAATGCCGCCGAATTCGAATACGGCAGGGTGACACCGGATTTCGCCCTGCTGGATTCGGAGTTCGAGGGCGCGCTCATTCGCACCATCGGTGAATTCCCCCGGGTGGTGGCGAGCGCGGCGACCCTGCGGGAACCGCACCGTATCGCGCGGTACCTGGAGGAACTGGCCGGCGCCTACCACCCGTTCCAGACCAACAAGGCCCTGCGGGTACTGCCGTTGGGCGACGAACCCGTCTCGCCGGTCAACGCCGCCCGCCTGGTGCTGGTGAACGCCACCCGCCAGGTGCTGGCCAACGGCCTGGCCCTGCTCGGCGTCACCGCTCCGGAGCGGATGTGACCGCGCCCGGCAATCGTATCGACCGACTGTTCCGGCAGTGGACGAGGAAGGAAGACCGATGAGTGTCCATCCCGCCGGGCCCCGGCACGCCGAGATACCGCACGCCCCGAACCTGCCGGAACGCCCGGCCGATCCGCGGCAGCTGATCGATCTGCCCGCGCAGGTGTGGCCGCGCAACGCCACCCGCGGCGCCGACGATGTGGTGCGGCTGGCGGGGGTGCCCGTCACCGAACTCGCCGCGCAGTTCGGCACGCCGCTGTTCGTGGTGGACGAGGACGATTTCCGGTCCCGCTGCCGCGATATGGTGCGCGCGTTCGGGCCGAACGCGCGAGTCCACTACGCCTCCAAGGCTTTTCTGTGCGGTGAGATCGCGCGCTGGATCCGCGACGAAGGTCTCTCGCTGGACGTGTGCTCCGGCGGTGAACTCGCTGTCGCGCTGCACGCCGGTTTCCCGGCCGAGCGGATCGCCCTGCACGGCAACAACAAATCGGTGGCCGAACTGAAGGCCGCGGTGGCGGCCGGAGTGGGCCATGTGGTGGTCGACTCGCTGATCGAGATCGAGCGGCTGGAAGCCGTCGCCGGTGCCGCGGGGGTCGTACAGGACGTCCTGGTCCGGGTCACCGTCGGTGTCGAGGCGCACACCCACGAATACATCTCCACCGCGCACGAGGACCAGAAATTCGGTTTCTCCATTTCCGGCGGCGACGCCATGGAAGCGCTGGCGCGGGTGTTCGAGGCCGATAATCTGCGGCTGGTCGGACTGCACAGCCATATCGGATCGCAGATCTTCGAAATCGACGGTTTCGAAATCGCCGCGCACCGGATGCTGGGCCTGCTGCGCGAAGCGGTCGACAAATTCGGTGTCGAGCGCACCTCGCAGATCTCGCTGCTCGATCTGGGCGGCGGTCTGGGTATTTCCTATCTGCCCTCCGACGATCCGCCGCCGCTGGACCTGTTCGCCGAGAAACTCCGCGCTCTGGTCGCCCGCGAGGCCGAACGCGCCGGGCTGCCCGTACCGCGCATCGCGGTGGAACCGGGCCGCGCCATCGCCGGCCCCGGCACCGTGACCCTCTACGAGGTGGGCACCATCAAGGACGTTTCGCTCGACGGTGGCCTGCGCCGCCGCTACGTGAGCGTGGACGGCGGGATGAGCGACAATATCCGGCCCGCGCTGTACCAGGCCGACTATCACTGCCAGCTGGTGTCCCGCGGTTCCGAGGCGCCGCCGGTCGTCGCCCGCGTCGTCGGAAAACACTGCGAGAGCGGCGATATCATCATCCGTGACACGTGGATGCCGGCCGACGCGGGCCCGGGGGACCTCATCGCGGTGGCCGGCACCGGTGCCTACTGCTACTCCATGTCGAGCCGGTACAACCTGCTCACCCGTCCCGCCGTCGTCGCTGTCAGCGACGGCACGGCCCGGTTGATCCTGCGCCGGGAAACGGTCGAGGACCTGCTCGGCCTGGAGGTCTGAATGGACGCGACGAAAGGGGCGAGCATGCCAGAGGGGGCCGAGGTGGTACCTGGTCGATGGGGGCCGGACCGCCCGATCGGTATCGCGGTACTGGGAATGGGCAATGTGGGCCGTGAGGTCGTGCGGATCCTGCGGGATCACGCCGACGACCTGCAGTCACGGGTCGGCGCGCCGCTGACCCTGCGCGGAGTCGCGGTGCGCAGCCTCGACCGCGACCGCGGACTCCCCGCCGAACTGCTGACCACGGATGCCGAGGCCCTGGTGGCCCGGCCCGACGTGGACCTGGTCGTCGAGGTGATCGGCGGTATCGATCCGGCCCGCAAACTCATCCTGGCCGCGCTCAACGCCGGGAAATCCGTGGTCACCGCCAACAAGGCGCTGCTGGCCGATTACACCGGCGAACTGGCCGCCGCGGCGGAACGCAGTCGCGCCGACCTGTACTTCGAGGCCGCGGTGGCGGGCGCCATCCCGGTGGTCCGGCCGCTCATCCAGTCGCTGTCCGGCGACCGGGTGAACCGGGTGGTCGGCATCGTCAACGGCACCACCAACTTCATCCTGTCGGCCATGGACGAGACCGGCGCCGACTACGGTGACACCCTCGCCGAAGCGACCCGCCTCGGCTACGCCGAAGCCGATCCGACCGCCGATGTCGAGGGTTATGACGCCGCCGCGAAGGCCGCGATCCTGGCCTCGCTGGCCTTCCACACCCGCGTCACGGCCGCCGACGTCTACCGCCAGGGCATCGCCGCCATCACCGCCGAGGATCTGGAGACCGCGTCCGCGCTGGACTGCACCGTGAAACTGCTGGCGATCTGCGAGCGGGTACCGGCGGGGGCGGGCGAACCCACCCGGGCCGAAGGCGGCAAGGACCGGGTGTCGGTGCGGGTCTATCCGGCGCTGATCCCACGCAAACATCCGCTGGCCGCGGTGACCGGAGCGTTCAACGCGGTGGTCGTGGAGGCCGAGAACGCGGGTCGGCTCATGTTCTACGGGCAGGGCGCCGGCGGGGCGCCGACCGCCTCGGCCGTCCTGGGCGACCTGGTCATGGCCGCCCGCAATAAATTCTTCGGTGGCCGGGCGCCGGGCGAATCGGTCTATGCTGAGCTGCCGATCGCGCCGATCGGCGACACCCCGACGCGCTATCACGTGAATCTGAAGGTCGAAGATCGTCCCGGCGTACTGGCGAGAGTGGCGGGCGAATTCTCCCACCACGGAGTGAGCATCTCGACCGTCCGGCAGGAGGGTCACGATGACAAGGCGCGGCTGGTGGTCGTGACCCACCTCGCCACCGAGGCGGCCCTCTCGGAGACCGTCGCCGCGCTGTCGGGTATGGAATCCGTCACATCTGTCACCAGCGTTCTGAGATTGGAAGGCACCGAGGAATGACAACAGCATCGCGCAGCGATTCCGTCAGGGGCGGCGGTGGGGCGACGGGTGGGCCAACAGCATCGCGCAGCGATTCCGTCAGGGGCGGCGCGACGGGTGGGCCGACCGCCGGTGTCGCCCCGCAGGCCGGAGTGCACTCCCGCTGGCCCGGGCTCATCGCTGCCTACCGCGACCGGCTCGCGGGCGCGGCCGACTGGGAACCGGTCACCCTCTTCGAGGGCGGGACCCCGCTGGTTCCCGCACCGTATCTGTCGCAGCTCATCGGCTGTGAGGTGTACCTGAAGGTCGAGGGCGCCAACCCGACGGGTTCGTTCAAGGACCGCGGGATGACCATGGCCATGACCGATGCCAAGTACCGCGGCCAGCAGGCGGTGCTGTGCGCCTCCACCGGGAACACCTCCGCCTCGGCCGCCGCCTACGCCAGCCGCGCGGGAATGACCTGCGCGGTGCTCATCCCCCAGGGCAAGATCGCCATGGGCAAACTGGCCCAGGCCGTGATGCTCGGCGCGAAGGTCATCCAGGTCGAGGGCAATTTCGACGACTGCCTGGAACTGGCCCGCAAGGTCACCTCGGACTTCCCGTCCATCGGCCTGGTGAACTCGGTGAACCCGGCGCGGATCGAGGGACAGAAGACCGCCTCCTTCGAAATCTGCGATGTGCTCGGCCGGGCTCCCGATGTGCACGCGCTGCCGGTGGGCAATGCCGGAAACATCACCGCCTACTGGCGGGGCTATCGCGAATACCGGGCCGACGGCGTGACCGAAACGCTTCCCCGCATGCTGGGCGTCCAGGCCGCCGGGGCGGCCCCGCTGGTCAACGGCGCTCCGGTGAGCCACCCGGAGACCATCGCGACCGCCATCCGCATCGGCGCGCCCGCCTCCTGGAACGGCGCCGTGGCGGCCAAGGAGGAATCCGGCGGTGCGTTCCGCGCGGCCACCGACGAGGAGATCCTGCACGCGTACCGACTGGTCGCGGCCGAAGAGGGCGTTTTCGTGGAGCCCGCCTCGGCGGCGAGCGTCGCCGGGGTGCTGGCCGCCCACGCCGAGGGCTGGCTGGAGCCCGGACAGACCGTGGTCTGCACGGTCACCGGAAACGGTCTCAAGGACCCCGATACCGCCCTGCTCGGGATGCCCGAGGTACAGGCCATCCAGGTCGACCCGGTCGCGGTGGCCGCACGACTGGAACTGGCCTGACAGTGGATACGCGCGAAAGCCGGCTCGTGGCTCCGACCCTGCCGGCCGGTATCACGGTCGCCGTCCGGGTGCCGGCCTCCACCGCGAATCTGGGGCCCGGTTTCGATTCGCTGGGTATGGCCCTCGGGATCTACGACGAGATCGAGGTGCGCAGCACCGATTCCGGCCTGAACATCCGGATGGAGGGCGAAGGCGCCGACGAGGTGGCCTGGGGGCCAAAGCATCTGGTGGTGCGGGCGATCGAACGCGGGCTGGAATCGGCCGGTATCTGGGCCGACGGCCTGGATGTGGTGTGCCGGAACGCGATTCCGCACTCCCGCGGTCTGGGTTCCTCCGCCTCGGCCGTGGTCGGCGGGCTGGCCGCCGGGCGCGCGCTGGCCGCGCGATTCGACCCGGCCCTGGCGGTGGACACCGATCAGTTGGTGCAGCTCGCCGCGGAATTCGAAGGCCACCCCGATAACGCCGCCGCCAGTGTGCTCGGCGGAATCGTCGTGTCCTGGACCGAGACCGGCCCCGGCCCGGATACCGATATCGGCGCACCGCAACGGCTCTACCGGGCGGTCCGCCTCGACGCGCATCCCACGCTGCGTCCGGTCGTCCTGGTCCCCGAGGAACGGTCCTCCACCGCGCAGACCCGGGGATTGCTGCCCGAACTGGTACCGCACCGTGACGCGGCGTTCAACGTGAGCCGGGCCGCGCTGGCGGTGGTCGCACTGACCCAGCGCCCGGATCTGCTGCTCCCGGCCACGGCCGACCGGCTGCACCAGACCCAGCGCGCCCCCGCGCTACCACTGACCACCGCCTGGATCCAGCGGTTGCGCGACGCCGGCATCGCGGCCACGGTCTCCGGCGCCGGGCCCACCGTGCTCGCGCTCACGACCAGCGTTTTTCCCGAAGAACTACGGCTGGGGGCCGCTGCGGACGGGCTGCGGGTCATCGAACCGGGCATCGCGGAGGGCGTACAGATCAGCTGACGGGCGCGTCCGCCTTGCCGACCCTCGTACTCGCCCGCTATCCTGGGCAAGTCCGTACATCGCGCGCATCAGACGCCGGTGCTTCATCAGGGCAATCGCTCCAGCAGGCTCCAGGCTCGAGCCCTCATGCCATGGGGGTGCCGCGCAGCCGCTCAACTGGAATGATCTCTTCCACCTTTTCCAGCGGTGGCGAAGCACCCGGTCCCGGAGGGGCAGGCGATACGGCTACAAATCCGAGTCCGGCAGCGAGATCGGGCTACGGAACGAACCCTCGACACAGCACACGGCCATCGAGGGAAGGAAAGGATCTCCGTGACAGATACGGACCTGCTCGCGACACCCGGGGTGGAATCCGACTCCGAACCCTCGGGCAACCGCGAAATTGACTCCGGACAGATTTCTTCGAAGATGAGCGAGAACACCGACATCGGATCGGGGCTGACTGGAATGTTGTTGCCGCAGTTGCGCGCACTGGCAGGGGAACTCGGAATTCGGGGCACCTCCGGTATGCGCAAGGGTGATCTCATCGCCGCTATCAAGCAAAACCAGGCCGGCAGACCCGCCGCCGCGGAGCGCAGCACCCGCGCGAAGGCTGCCAAAGAACGTAAAACCGCAGACCAGCCTGCCGAGGCCGGGACCGCGGCGCCTGCCGTCGAGGCCGCGCCCGCCGCCGCGTCGGCTCCGGCGGTCGAAGCGCCCGCCGCCGATACCGCGGCGAACAAGGACTCCGCGGCCGCGGACAAGGGCAAGCCCGAGCAGGCCGCCACCAACGGCTCGGCGACCGCCAACGGCACCGCAGGCACGGCCGCGGACACCGAATCCGGCGCCAAGGCCGACGGCAGAGCCGATAACAAGCCGGCCGAGGCCGCCGAGGATTCGGGCCGCGATTCCGGACAGCGCGGCCGCGGACGCCAGCGCCGTGGTCGCGACCAGCAGCCCAAGAACGGCGAGCCCGCCGGCGAGGACGCCAAACAGCAGGACGGCGCGAAGAGCGACGCCGCCAAGCAGGACGGTAAGGACAGTAAGGACGGCGAGCAGGGCGAACGCCGTCGCGACCGCAACCAGGGCCAGGGCGGCGATCAGCGTGGTTCCGGCGGCAACCGGGGCGGCGGCGATCGCGGTGGCGACGACGAGGAAGGCGGCCGTGGCCGCCGTGGCCGCCGGTTCCGCGAGCGTCGCCGCGGCCGTGACCGCGACGGTGGCGGCGGTGAATCGCGCGAGCCCGAGATTCGCGAAGACGACGTGCTCCAGCCGGTCGCGGGCATCCTCGACGTGCTGGACAACTACGCGTTCGTACGGACCTCCGGCTACCTGGCCGGGCCGAACGACGTGTACGTCTCGATGAACCTCGTCCGCAAGAACGGCCTGCGCCGCGGTGACGCGATCACCGGTGCGGTCCGCGCGCCGCGTGACGGCGAGCAGAGCAACCAGCGGCAGAAGTTCGATCCGCTGGTGCGGCTGGACACCGTCAACGGCGCCGAGATCGATTCGGCCAAGCGCCGTCCCGATTTCAACAAGCTGACCCCGCTGTACCCGAACCAGCGGCTGCGCCTGGAAACCCAGCAGAACAAGCTGACCACCCGGGTGATCGACCTGATCATGCCGATCGGTAAGGGCCAGCGTGCGCTGATCGTGTCTCCGCCGAAGGCCGGTAAGACCACGATCATGCAGGACATCGCCAACGCGATCGCGATCAACAACCCCGAGTGCTATCTCATGGTGGTGCTGGTCGACGAACGTCCGGAAGAAGTCACCGATATGCAGCGTTCGGTGAAGGGCGAGGTCATCGCCTCCACCTTCGACCGGCCGCCGTCCGACCACACCTCGGTCGCCGAACTGGCCATCGAGCGGGCCAAGCGCCTGGTCGAAATGGGCAAGGACGTCGTGGTGCTGCTCGACTCCATCACCCGTCTGGGCCGCGCGTACAACAACTCCTCGCCGGCTTCCGGGCGCATCCTGTCCGGTGGTGTCGACTCCACCGCGCTGTATCCGCCCAAGCGGTTCCTCGGCGCGGCGCGCAATATCGAGAACGGCGGCTCGCTCACCATCATCGCCACCGCCATGGTGGAAACCGGTTCGACCGGTGACACGGTGATCTTCGAGGAGTTCAAGGGCACCGGTAACGCCGAGCTCAAACTGGACCGCAAGATCGCCGAGCGGCGCGTGTTCCCCGCGGTGGACGTCAACCCGTCCGGTACCCGTAAGGACGAGCTGCTGCTCAACCCGGACGAGGCCGCGGTCCTGCACAAGCTGCGTCGTGTCCTGTCCGGTCTGGACTCCCACCAGGCGATCGACCTGCTGATCGACCGCCTGCGCAAGAGCAAGAACAACCTCGAGTTCCTGATGCAGGTCTCCAAGACCGCGCCGGGCGCACTGGACGAATGAGTTCTGTCTGATCGCGGGCCTCCGGGCCCGGGAGCCTCGCTGAACTCGGCACCGAGCGGGTCGACCTTTCGAGAAGGTCGACCCGCTCGTCGTTTCCGGGGAGGGGACGCGAGGGCCGTTCGTTCGCGCGCAATCCTGTCCGGGCGCGCGCGGCAACGGAAGGGCCGCCGTGACGACTCCCTGACGCCCTGGTCGGTGGTGGCGGTGCCCGCAGAAGCCGGGCGTTCCGGTCGCCCCGTGGAGTGTGTGAGCGGCGCCCGGTCCGGCGTACTGCTGGTCCACCGACGTTCCAGCGACCTCGTGCACGCCGAATCCGGGCGCGGCCCGGTACCCGAGCAACGGGAGCCGGTGGAACAAATACGGCGGTGGGGGCGTTGCAGCGGGCATCGGTGGTTCTGGCATACTGGACCGCCGTGCGTCTGCGAATCGCGCAGACAATCCCGCCTGAAGTCGGTTCCGGTTCACGTTCGGCGTATATGCCCGGGCGACCCGGCGACCAATATCGAGAGGACACCCATGAAGGCAGGAATTCACCCGACCTACGTCGACACCACGGTGGTCTGCGGTTGCGGTAATACCTTCCAGACCCGTTCCACCAAGGAATCGGGGCACATCACCGTCGAGGTCTGCTCGCAGTGCCACCCGTTCTACACGGGCAAGCAGAAGATCCTGGACACCGGTGGTCGTGTGGCCCGCTTCGAGGCCCGCTACGGCAAGCGTGCCAAGAAGGCCGACGCCAGCTAGCTTTCCCGCCAACGCCCGGTCCTGCAGTCGCAGGCCGGGCGTTGGCGTTTTTGTGCCCTCCCTTTCCCGCGTCGCCCTTCCGAGTAGGAGCCACGTTCATGGCCGAGAAAACCGCGCCGTCCGCGATCGACGATGTGCTGGCCGAATACGCCGGACTGGAAACCCAGCTGGCGGATCCGTCCCTGCACAACGACCCGGACGCCGCGCGGCGGGTCGGGAAGAGGTTCGCCGAACTCGCCCCGGTGATGACCACCTACCGGAAACTCACCGCCACCCGCGACGACCTCGAAGCCGCCCGGGAACTCGCCGCCGACGATCCGGCCTTCGCCGCCGAGGTCCCCGGCCTCGAGGAACAACTCGAAGAACTCGAGAAGCAGCTCGCCGATCTGCTCGCCCCCCGCGACCCGCACGACGGCGACGATGTGGTGCTGGAAGTGAAATCCGGTGAGGGCGGCGAGGAGTCGGCGCTGTTCGCCGCCGACCTGGCCCGCATGTACGTCCGCTACGCCGAACGTCGCGGCTGGAAGGTCGAGATCCTCGACGCCGCCGTCTCCGACCTCGGTGGTTACAAAGAAGCGACGCTGTCCATCAAGAGCCGCGATGCCGCCCGCGACGGTGTGTGGTCGCGTTTCAAGTTCGAAGGCGGCGTCCACCGGGTGCAGCGGGTACCGGTCACCGAGTCGCAGGGCCGGGTCCACACCTCGGCCGCCGGTGTCCTCATCTACCCCGAACCCGACGAAGTCGAAGAAGTACAGATCGACGAGAGCGATCTGCGTATCGACGTCTACCGCTCCTCCGGTAAGGGCGGCCAGGGCGTGAACACCACCGACTCGGCGGTCCGCATCACCCACCTGCCCTCCGGGATCGTCGTCACCTGCCAGAACGAACGCTCGCAGCTGCAGAACAAGGCCCGCGCCATGCAGGTCCTGGCCGCCCGCCTGCAGGCCCTGGCCGAAGAACAGGCCGAACAGGAAGCCGCGGAGGGCCGGGCCGGGCAGATCCGCACGGTCGACCGCTCCGAACGCATCCGCACCTACAACTTCCCGGAGAACCGCATCGCCGACCACCGCATCGGCTACAAAGCCCACAACCTCGACGCGGTCCTCAACGGCGAAATGGACGCCCTCTTGGACGCCCTGGCCACTGCCGACCGCGCCGCCCGCATGGCCGAGTAGCTCTGTTCATCTGCGGCGCCTTCGGCGCCGCGGGGTCGAGGCCCCTCGACCCCGCGCTCGCCCACCCGCCAGAATGTCACGGTGACCCGCGTTCAGCTCCGCCCCGTACTCGCCGAGGCCAGGGAAGTTCTCGAGGCGGCCGGAGTGCCCAGCCCACGCGTGGACGCGGAGCAGCTCGCCGCGCACGTACTGGGTGTGGAGCGTTCCCGGTTGCTGCTGAATCCGCTGATCGGGATGGAGGAGCTTGCCGACTATCGGGCACTGGTGGCCCGCCGGGCCGAACGAGTGCCGTTGCAACATCTGACCGGGCGCTCGTATATGGGTGAGATCGATCTGGCGGTGGGTCCCGGCGTTTTCGTGCCCCGCCCGGAGACGGAGTTGCTCTTCGCCTGGGCGCTCGCCCATCTCGAGGCGGTCCGCCACGATCACACGCCGGTGGTGGTGGATCTGTGCACGGGTTCGGGCGCGCTCGCTCTCGCCGTGGCACACGCCCGGCCCGATGCCGATGTGCACGCAGTGGAATTGGACCCGGACGCATTGACCTGGGCCCGCCGTAACGCCGAACAGTGCGCCGCCGCCGGTGACACCCCGGTCACCCTGCACCACGACGATGTGACCGACCCGCATCTGCTCACCGAACTCGACGGATACGTCGATCTCGTCGTCGCCAACCCGCCCTATATCCCCGACGGCGCCGAACTGTCCCCCGAGGTGGCCGACCACGATCCGCACCGCGCCCTGTTCGGCGGCCCCGACGGCCTCGACGTGATCCGCCCCTTGGTGCCGCTCATCGGTCGCCTGCTCCGGCCGGGTGGGGGAGCGGCGATCGAGCACGACGACAGCAATGGCGGGGAACTCGCGCGGCTACTGGCGGCGGACGGGCGGTTCACCGGGATCGTGGAGCACCCGGATCTGGCCGGGAAGCCGCGGTTCGTCGCCGCGGTACGAGTGGGTTGACAGGTTCCATTCGCGGCCGTCCGAGCGCCCGCCTTCTATGAGGTGGGTATATCTGTCCGGGGTAGGGCTTGCCGATTCTCCGGGGTGGGGTTCGCCGGCGTAGCCGCGCGTGGGCGTCCGCATGCGGAATCCGGTGCGGACATGCCCGCCGGGCAGGACCTGTGGGCTCGCGAACCAAGCGGGCCTCAACCCCGCCCCGCCGGAGGCGGGGCCGTGTCACAGCCCATACCATGGTCCGCGTGAGTACCGTCTACGACTGCGCCGATCCCGACTCGCGCGCCGCCGGCCTGGCCGCGGCTACCAGTGCTCTGAGATCGGGGCGGTTGGTCGTGGTGCCCACCGATACGGTTTACGGTCTGGCTGCCGACGCGTTCGATTCCGCTGCTGTCGCGTCGTTGCTGGCGGCCAAGGGCCGGGGGCGCGATATGCCGGTGCCGGTGCTGGTGGGTTCGTGGAACACGATCGACGGACTGGTGTTCTCGGTGCGGCCGCAGGCTCGTGAGCTGATCCGGGCGTTCTGGCCGGGCGGGCTGAGTATCGTTGTGCAGCAGGCTCCTTCGCTGTCCTGGGATCTCGGCGAGGCCCGTGGCACGGTGATGCTGCGGATGCCGTTGCATCCGGTGGCGCTCGAGCTGTTGCAGGAGGTCGGGCCGCTGGCGGTGTCCAGCGCCAATATCTCCGGTAAGCCCCCGGCCGAGAATGTGTCGCAGGCGCGCGAGCAACTCGGCACCCAGGTGGGGGTGTTCCTGGACGGCGGTCCGGCCGAGCACGCGAAACCGTCCACCATTGTCGATCTCACCGCTGATCAGCCGCGGATCCTGCGGGCGGGCGCGGTGCCGACCGAGGCGGTCGCCGAGGTGCTGGGAGTCACCGCCGAGTCGTTGATCGGGTCCGTCGCACGGTGAACGTAGCGGTTTCGATGAGTGCACGAGCGGTTTCACCGGTCGCGAGGCGGTGGTCGGCGCGATGACCGGTTACGGTGCGGTCGTCCCGCTACGCGAGCTCCTGCTGGTGTTGTTGATCTCGGCGGTGGTGACCTTTCTGGCCACCGGGGGGATCCGGACGCTGGCGATCGGGTTCGGTGCGGTGGCCATTCCGCGTGACCGCGATGTGCACGTGAAGCCGATTCCGCGCATGGGCGGGGTGGGCATGTACATCGGCGTGGTGGCGGCCGTTTTGTTCGCTCATCAGTTGCCGGCGCTGCGCCGCGGCTTCGATTACCGGCCCGATATCGCCGCCGTGTTGGTGGCGGCCACGATCATCGTCGGGGTCGGGATCGTGGACGATCGATGGGGGTTGGACGCACTCACCAAATTCGCAGGTCAGGTCACGGCCGCCGGGGTGATGGCGGTGATGGGCCTGGGCTGGTACCTGATCTACGACCCGTTCAACAACAGCACCGTCGTCCTGGACGGGTTGCAGGGCGGCCTGGTCACGGTGGCGGTCGCGGTGACTCTGATCAACGCCATGAACTTCGTGGACGGCCTGGACGGGCTGGCCGCCGGCCTGGGACTGATCGCTTCGTTCGCGGTGTTCGCATTCGCGGTCGGCCTGCTCACCGAGCAGGGGGGTTCGGTGGACAGCTACCCGCCCGCGCTGCTGGCCGCCGCCATGGCCGGGGCCTGTCTCGGGTTCCTACCGCACAATTTCTCGCCGGCCCGGATCTTCATGGGCGATTCGGGATCGATGCTGATCGGGTTGGTGCTGGCAGCGGTGTCGACCAGCGCGTCGGGCCGGATCCCGCTGCAGGGTTACGGCCCGCGCGATATCGTCGGTCTCCTTTCGCCGCTGCTGCTGGTCGGCGCGGTCATGTTCATCCCGGTACTGGATCTGCTGCTGGCGATCGTGCGCCGAGTGCGGGCCGGGGTCAGTTTCTCCACGCCCGACAAAATGCATCTGCACCACCGGCTGTTGCAGATCGGGCATTCGCAGCGCCGAGTGGTGCTGGTGATCTATCTGTGGGTCGGCATTCTCGCGTTCGGTGCGGTCGGCACCTCGGTGATGGATCGCCGCGTGGTGGTACTGATGATGGCCGCCGGGCTCCTGTTCGCGCTGGTCGTGACGGCTGTTCCGGGGTTGTGGCGGCGGCAGGCGCGGCGGGACGCGGCGGGTTCGGTTTCCGACTCCGGGTAGAGTTCGGGCCGTGTCCACGAGTTCTGCCGGCCCCAGCACCCCCGACAGCGCCGATGCCCCGCTCCGCGCGGCACTGCGTTACGGACTGATCGGTCTGGTCGTCTTGACCGTGCTGGCGGCGGTGATCGCGACCGCCCTGGCCGGAACCGCCGGACTGTGGGGGGCACTGCTGGGCGCCGCGATCGGTGGCGGCTTCATCCTGACCACGGCGGTGGTCGTGCTGCTCGGCGCGAAACTCCCGCCGTCCACCGCCGGACTGGTCATGCTGGTCAGCTGGGTGGGAAAGCTGCTGGTGGCGCTGATCGTGGTCGCCGTTCTGCAACGATTCGACTTCTACGACCGGGTCGCGCTGTTCCTGACCGTCGTGGGGGCCCTGGTCATCGTCCTGGGGGCCGAAACTTACGGTGTATTGCGACAGAAGGTACCCTATGTAACCGTCCCTGAGCAGGGTGGGAAAGAGGGGCCCGACCAGGGATGACCAGCCTCTACGACAATTTGTCGTAGATAACATCGCCCCCGCTACACGTTGTCGTAGTTCTCTTGGTAAAGTATTGGTAAGCAAGCGACTATGCCAGGGGCGCCGACCCGGCCCGACCAGCTACCGCTATGCTACTGCCGTGCCGTGCTCGTAAAGGGTCCGGTTCTGCATGTCGACGATGTCGCCGACACACGTACAGACGCCAGCGCGGATCGCCGCTACAGCTGCTGACGACCTCGAGCCGACCTCAGTCGACCCACATTGATCGTCAATGTCCGATCGAACCGCGGGAGCGAAAACTTCCCGCGGCCCGAACACGGGAGAGAACGCTGAGCGTCACTACCTTGGCCGCGGAGTTTCACGCGCCGTCGCTAACCGACTTCTTCCCTCCGGCGGTGCTGTTCGAAGGAACCCCCTTCGAACTCGATCGGCTGATGCTGGTCCGGCTCGTGATGACCGCCGTCCTGATCGCCTTCCTGTTCCTGGCGTTCCGGACCCCGCGCATCGTGCCGAAGCGCCTGCAGAACATCGGCGAAATGGGCCTGGTCTTCGTCAAGGAGCAGATCTGCGACGAGATCCTCGGCAAGGAAAACGGCCGCAAGTTCTTCCCGCTGATCGCGACGATCTTCTTCACCGTTCTGTTCCTGAACTTCTCGGGTGTGATCCCCGGTCTGAACATCTCGTCGAACGCGCGTATCGGCATGCCGCTGGTACTGGCCGTGGTCGCGTATATCGCGTTCAACTACGTGGGCATCAAGAAGTACGGCTTCTTCACCTATATGCGCAGCAGCATCGTCGTTCCGAATGTTCCGCCGGCCATGCACGTGCTGCTCATTCCGATCGAGTTCATTTCGACCTTCGTGCTGCGGCCCTTCACGCTGACCGTCCGACTCATGGCCAATATGCTCGCCGGTCACATCATGTTGGTGCTGTTCTTCAGCGCGACCCAGTTCTTCCTCTTCGACGCGGACGCCTGGATGAAGGTGTTCTCGCCCTTCTCGCTGCTGGGCGGGCTCGCATTCACGCTGTTCGAACTGCTGGTCATCTTCCTGCAGGCCTATGTGTTCGCGTTGCTGACCGCCGTGTACATCAGCCTTGCCCAGCACGCCGACGAACACTGACCGACCGGAACAACCGATAAGGACCTGCTGCACCACGCCGTCCGGCGGGTGAGCAACAGAAAGGGAATGGAAGACTCATGAGCCTCTCGTACCTGGCCCAGGAAGCTGCCACCAACGAATCCACGCTGAAGGGCCTCGGCGCTGTCGGCTACGGCCTGGCCGCTATCGGCCCCGGCATCGGCGTCGGTATCGTCGTCGGTAAGGCGATCGAGGGCATTGCCCGCCAGCCCGAACTCTCCGGGACCATCCGGACCAACATGTTCCTCGGCATCGCGTTCACCGAAGCCCTGGCGCTGATCGGTCTCGTCGCCGGCTTCATCTTCTGATTCCGATGAACGAGTTCATTCTGCTCGCAGCGGAAGAGGGAGAGGATGTGAATCCTCTCATCCCCGCGACGTACGACATCGTCTGGTCGGCGGTCTGCGTGGCGATTATCGCCTTCGTGGTCTACAAATACGCCGTTCCGCGCCTGATGAAGGTGCTGGACGAGCGCGCCGACAAGATCGAGGGTGGCATCGATCGGGCCGAGGCCGCGCAGGCCGAAGCCCAGGAGACGCTGCAGCAGTACCAGAAGCAGCTGGCCGACGCCCGCCTGGAAGCCGCGAAGATCCGCGAAGACGCCCGCACTCAGGGCCAGCAGATCCTCGCCCAGATGAAGGCCGACGCCCAGGCCGAGAGCGACCGTATCGTCGCGGCCGGGCACACCCAGCTGGAAGCCCAGCGCCAGCAGATCCTGACCGAGCTGCGGGCCGAGGTCGGCCGCACCGCGGTGGACCTGGCCGAGAAGATCATCGGGCAGTCGGTATCGGACGAGGCCAAACAGGCCGCGACGATCGAGCGATTCCTCGACGAGATCGACCGTTCGGACGCCGGTATCGGGGTCGGAAGGTAACGACGGAGGAGTGAAAACCATGTACGCAGCGAGCCGTGAGGCCAGCTCCCGGTCCAAGGAGGCGCTTCGGGCCGCGCTGACCGGCAGCAACGGTGTTGCGGCCACGACGGGGTCCGAACTGTTCGCCGTTGTCGACGTACTGGACGACCAGCGTCCGCTGCGTGTGGCGCTCGCGGACGTATCGGTGCCCGGCTCGGCCCGCGCCGAACTGAGCGAGCGGGTCTTCGGGAGTCAGGTCAGCGCTGCCACTCAGGCGGTGCTGACCACAGCGGTCGCCCAGGACTGGTCGCGCGCCCGGGATCTGGTCGACACTCTGGTGCTGCTCGGTCAGCTGGCATACCTGGAATCGGCCTCCGAAAAGGGCCGGCTGACCGCCGTCGAGGACGAGCTGTTCCGCTTCGGCCGGATCATCGCCGACAACCCGGAGCTGGAACAGGCCCTGTCCGACCGCGCCGCCTCGGCGTCGGCCAAACGGGAACTGCTCGAGCGGCTGCTGTCCGGTAAGGCCGAGTCCATCACCCGGGCTCTCGCCGAACAGGTGGTGACCAGGCAACGTGCCGGGATCGGTGTGGCCTTCGACGAACTGTCCGACCTGGCCGCGGCCCGGCGCGAACAGATCGTCGCGCACGTCCGGTCGGCGATCGAGCTGACCGACTCCCAGCGTGAACGGCTGGGCGGCGCCCTGGCGCGTATCTACAACAAGGCTGTCACCGTGCATGTCGAGGTCGATCCCGAATTGTTGAGCGGGCTCGTCGTGCGCATCGGCGACGATGTGATCGACGGCAGCGCGATCGGCCGACTGGAGCGGCTGCGTCGCTCGCTGACCTAGCGGCGCGGCGCCGGGCGCTGTCCGACGCGAACCGCTCAACACCCCCCGACATTCCAGACCAGAGACCGAGAGCAGGAAGAACATGGCGGAGCTGACGATCTCCTCCGACGAGATCCGTAGCGCGATCGAAAGCTACACCCAGAGCTACACCCCGGAAACCTCCATCGAGGAAGTCGGTGTCGTCACCGATACCAGTGACGGCATCGCGCACGTCAGCGGCTTGCCTTCGGCCATGGCCAACGAGCTGCTCGAATTCCCGGGCGGTGTGCTCGGCGTCGCGCTGAACCTCGAGGACCGTGAAATCGGTGCCGTCGTTCTCGGCGAGTTCGCCGAGATCGAAGAGGGCCAGCAGGTGCGTCGCACCGGCGATGTGCTCTCGGTCCCGGTCGGCGACAAGTTCCTCGGCCGCGTCGTGAACCCGCTCGGTCAGCCGATCGACGGCCTGGGCGAGATCGAGGCCGACGATCGTCGCGTCCTCGAACTGCAGGCCGCCACCGTGCTGGAGCGGCAGCCGGTCGAGGAGCCGATGGCGACCGGCATCACCGCCATCGATGCGCTCACCGCGATCGGCCGGGGTCAGCGTCAGCTGATCATCGGCGACCGCAAGACCGGTAAGACCGCGGTCTGCATCGACACGATCCTGAACCAGAAGGCCAACTGGGAGTCGGGCGATCCGGCCAAGCAGGTGCGCTGCATCTACGTGGCGATCGGCCAGAAGGGCTCCACCATCGCGGGCGTCAAATCCGCCCTCGAGGAGCACGGCGCGCTGGAGTACACCACCATCGTCGCTGCCCCGGCCTCCGATTCCGCCGGCTTCAAGTGGCTGGCCCCCTACACCGGTTCGGCCATCGGGCAGCACTGGATGTACCAGGGCAAGCACGTGCTGATCGTGTTCGACGATCTGACCAAGCAGGCCGAGGCCTACCGCGCCATCTCGCTGCTGCTGCGCCGCCCGCCGGGCCGCGAGGCCTACCCGGGTGACGTCTTCTACCTGCACTCGCGCCTGCTGGAGCGTTGCGCCAAGCTCTCCGACGAGATGGGCGGCGGTTCGATGACCGGCCTGCCGATCATCGAGACCAAGGCCAACGACATCTCGGCCTTCATCCCGACCAACGTCATCTCCATCACCGACGGCCAGGTCTTCCTGGAGTCCGACCTGTTCAACAAGGGTGTCCGCCCGGCGATCAACGTCGGTACCTCGGTCTCCCGTGTCGGTGGTGCCGCGCAGACCAAGGGTATGAAGAAGGTCGCCGGTTCGCTGCGTCTGGAAATGGCCCAGTACCGCGAGCTGGAGGCGTTCTCCGCCTTCGCCTCCGATCTGGATGCCGCCTCGCTGGCCCAGCTCGAGCGCGGTGCCCGCTGGGTCGAGCTGCTGAAGCAGGACCAGTACTCGCCGATTGCGGTCGAGGACCAGATCGTCTCGATCTACCTGGTCGACGCCGGTTACTACGACTCGGTGCCGGTGGCCGATATCCGCCGGTTCAATGTCGAACTGCTCGAGGATCTGCACGCCAATGCCGCGGACGCCTTCGCGAGCATCGCCGGCGGCAAGGTGCTGCAGGACGAGGCGGCCGAGCAGATCAAGAAGGCCACCGACAAGTTCAAGCAGGGCTTCCTGGCGTCCGACGGCAGCCGCGTGGTGAACGACGCCGACGCCGGCGAACTGGCCCACGAAGAGGTCGAATCGCTGTCGGTCACCCGCAAGCACGTCGAGAAGTAGACCGGGCGAACCATGCGCTGTTTTCCTGTAACGCCGCGAACGAAGGGAGTGTGAACCGCCGATGGCTACCTTGCGCGAGCTGCGCTCCCGTATTCGTGGTATCAACTCGATCAAGAAGATCACCAAGGCCCAGGAACTGATCGCGACCTCGCGAATCACCAAGGCCCAGGCGCGGGTGGCGGCTGCCAAGCCGTACTCCGAGGAGATCACCAAGGTGGTCGCGGAGCTGGCGAGTGCGTCGAAGAATCTGATGCATCCGCTGCTCACCGAACGTCCCGATCCGAAGCGTGCCGCGGTGCTGGTGATCACCAGCGACAGCGGCCAGTGCGGTGGTTACAACTCCAATGTGCTCAAACGCGCCGAGGAGTTGATGACCACCCTGCGCGACGAGGGCAAGGAGCCGGTGCTCTACGTCATGGGCAACAAGGGCCTGACGTACTACACCTTCCGTGACCGCCGGCCGGTCGCCTCGTGGACCGGGTTCTCCCAGCAGCCGACCTACCCGGATGCCTCGGCAGCCTGCAACCACCTGGTGGACAGTTTCATGGCAGGGTCGGCGGGCGAGGTTCCGGCTCCGGACGGTACCGGCTCGATCGCCGGGGTCGACGAGCTCCATATCGTCTACACCCGGTTCGTGAGCATGCTGTCGCAGACGCCGGAGGTGCGCCGGATGGCGCCGATCCAGATCTCCTTCGTCGACGAGAGCTTCGACCTGGGTGACGATATGCTCACCGATTCGCCCACGGCCGAGGTGAGCGCGCAGTACGAATTCGAGCCCGACGCCGATGTACTCCTGGCGGCACTGCTGCCCAAGTACATCAATACGCGGATCTACGCGTCGTTGCTCGACGCAGCGGCATCCGAGCATGCGGCTCGGCGCACCGCAATGAAGGCGGCCACCGATAACGCCAACGAATTGGCGAGTTCCCTGTCTCGCCAGGCCAACTCGTTGCGGCAGGCCAACATCACGCAGGAAATCAGCGAAATCGTCGGCGGCGTGAATGCCCTGGCGGCCAGCTCGGAACGCGACTGATGGCGGTATGAGCGATGGGCCCGGAGGCGGTAGCGCAGCGTGACCATGAAGGGCCCCGTGAATACCGCAAATCTACTCAGCAGGAAGAGAAACCAGAAATGACCGCAGCTGTTACTCGAGAAGACTCGAGCCGGACCGGCGCCGCCACGGGCCGCGTGGTCCGCGTCATCGGCCCCGTCGTGGATGTCGAATTCCCGCGGGGCTCCATTCCAGACCTGTTCAACGCTCTTGCCGCCGATATCACCCTGAAGTCGGTGGCCAAGACGCTGACCCTCGAGGTCGCCCAGCACCTCGGTGACAACATCGTGCGCACCATCTCGATGCAGCCCACCGACGGCCTGGTCCGTGGCGCCGAGGTCCGTGACTCCGGTAAGCCGATCTCGGTGCCGGTCGGCGATGTCGTCAAGGGGCACGTGTTCAACGCCCTCGGCGACTGCCTCGACAGCCCCGGCCTCGGCCGCGACGGTGAGCAGTGGGGCATCCACCGCAAGCCGCCGAGCTTCGACCAGCTCGAGGGCAAGACCGAAATCCTCGAGACCGGCGTCAAGGTGCTCGACCTGCTGACCCCGTACGTGAAGGGCGGCAAGATCGGTCTGTTCGGTGGTGCCGGTGTCGGCAAGACCGTTCTGATCCAGGAGATGATCACCCGTATCGCGCGGGAGTTCTCCGGTACCTCGGTGTTCGCCGGTGTCGGCGAGCGCACCCGTGAGGGCACCGATCTGCACCTGGAAATGGAAGAGATGGGCGTCCTCCAGGACACCGCCCTGGTCTTCGGTCAGATGGACGAGCCGCCGGGCACCCGTATGCGCGTCGCCCTGTCCGCGCTGACCATGGCGGAGTACTTCCGCGATGTGAAGCACCAGGACGTGCTGCTGTTCATCGACAACATCTTCCGGTTCACCCAGGCCGGTTCCGAGGTCTCGACCCTGCTGGGTCGTATGCCCTCGGCCGTCGGTTACCAGCCGACCCTGGCCGACGAAATGGGTGAACTGCAGGAGCGGATCACCTCGACCCGCGGCCGGTCGATCACCTCGCTGCAGGCCATCTACGTGCCCGCCGACGACTACACCGACCCGGCCCCGGCGACCACCTTCGCCCACCTGGACGCGACGACCGAGCTCTCCCGCCCGATTTCGCAGAAGGGCATCTACCCCGCCGTCGACCCGCTGACCTCGACCTCTCGTATCCTCGAGGCCTCGATCGTCGGTGACCGGCACTTCGCGGTGGCCAACGAGGTGAAGCGGATCCTGCAGAAGTACAAGGAACTGCAGGACATCATCGCCATCCTCGGTATGGACGAGCTCTCCGAAGAGGACAAGGTCCTCGTCGGCCGTGCCCGCCGGCTGGAGAAGTTCCTCGGCCAGAACTTCATCGTGGCCGAGAAGTTCACCGGTCAGCCGGGTTCGGTCGTGCCGCTGGAGCAGACCATCGACGACTTCGACCGGGTCTGCAAGGGCGAATTCGACCACTTCCCGGAGCAGGCGTTCAACAGCTGCGGTGGTCTCGACGATGTCGAGGCGGCCGCGAAGAAGATCGCCGGAAAGTAGTCCTTCATGGCGGATATGTCAGTTGATCTCGTCGCTGTCGAGCGGCGGCTCTGGTCGGGCCGGGCGAGTTTCGTCAGTGCCCAGACCACCGAGGGACAGATCGGCATCATGCCCGGTCACGAGCCGCTGCTCGGCCAGCTGGTCGAGGGCGGCACGGTGACCATCGTCGACACCGAGGGCACCCGGATCGTGGCCGCGGTCCACGGCGGCTTCTTCTCGGTCACCGCCGATACGGTGCGGGTCTTGGCGGAGTCCGCCGAGTTCTCCACCGAGGTCGATGTCGCGGCCGCACGTCAGGTGCTGTCCGACGGATCGGCGTCCGCGGAGGCCCAGTTGGCCGCTCAGGGCCGGGTGCGCGCGGTGGAACAGGCCGGTGCGACGGCCTGATCCCCACCGCGGGTGCACAACAGAATGATTTCGGCTCCGGCCGGCGGCGAATCCTCGCCGCCGGCCGGAGCCGTTTCGCCGGTGCCCGGTTCACACCGGCGTTGCCCCCGGGCGCCTCCGGGATCGATGACGTCGCATTATCCGAGACATCCCCGTGCCATTTGTAAACTGGTTCATGGTTGAATGGCCGCGGGTGCATCTGCCGGTCCGATCCGGCGATCGCCTCGGATGAGCGAAGGGATGTGCGGCATTGCAGACCGGGATGGTGCTTCTGATCATTCTGGTGCTCATGCTGGTCGCATTGGCTCTGGTTTCCACGTATCGCCTGGTCATGTTGCGACGCGGTGGCACCGCGGCGATCCTGCGCGTACTCCCGGCTCGCGGTGGGGAACGCTGGCGCCATGGCGTCATCCGCTACGACGAGGATCACCTCGTCTTCTTCAAACTCACCAGCCTCAAGCTCGGCGCCGATTCGGTGATCCATCGGCGCGGTATCGAGATCGGCGAACGCCGCGGCCCGCAGGGTGACGAGTACGACATCATGACCGACGGGATCGCGGTGATCGGGGTGTCCGATCGCCACGGCGAGTACGAGCTGGCGCTGGACCGCGCGGCGTTGACCGCGTTCCTGTCCTGGGTCGAGTCCCGGCCCTCGGAGCGGGCCCGCCGGCTGCGCGGCCACTGAACCCGGCCGGTGTCGCACGATCCGGTGTTCTCGCCGCGGGCGGGTCGGCGCATATGCGCATCCGCCGCGACCCCCTCGCCGGCCGGGTGGACGTTAGGGTGGGTCCTGTGAGCGTGCACCTGACGCGGATCTACACCCGCACCGGCGACGACGGGACCACCGGTCTCAGCGATTTCTCCCGGGTGCCGAAAACCGATCCGCGGTTGATCGCCTACGCGGACTGCGACGAGGCCAATGCCGCCCTCGGGGTCGCGATCGCTCTCGGCGGTCCGGATCCGGAACTGACGGCGGTCCTGCGCGGGATCCAGAACGACCTTTTCGACGCGGGCGCGGATCTTTCCACGCCGGTGGTGGAGAACCCGAAGTATCCGCCGCTGCGTATCACCGCGGGTGATGTCGAACGCCTGGAACAGTGGTGTGACCGGTTCAATGCCGGGCTGGCTCCGCTCGACTCGTTCATCCTGCCCGGCGGGACCCCGCTCGCCGCGCTGCTGCACACGGCCCGCACGGTCGTCCGGCGTGCCGAACGGTCGGCGTGGGCGGCTGTGGAGACACATCCCGACGACACCAGCGTCCTGCCGGCCAAATATCTCAACCGCCTGTCGGATCTGCTGTTCATTCTCAGTCGCTACACCAATCCCGACGGCGATGTGCTCTGGCAGCCCGGTGGCGGCCGGGCGGACGAGCCCGGTGCGACGGCTCCGGACCGACCGGGCGCGGGGACTGCGTCCGAAAGCTGACGGATTCCGTCCGAAGGGTGGAAACTGCTCCTGGCGATCGGGTGGCCGAGCCGCCGCGCGCGAAGGCTCGGCGTTGTCTCGACCGGCAGCGTGATGCGATCGTGGGCGCTCTATCCTTGCACTCACTGGTGCGCCGAATATTCGGAGAGGCGGCATGGAACGGTTTTTGGTAACTGGCGGCAACCGGCTGGTCGGTGAGGTCTCGGTGGGAGGCGCCAAGAACAGCGTCCTGAAACTGATGGCCGCTGCTCTGCTCACCGAAGGCAAGACCACCATCACGAACTGCCCGGACATCCTCGACGTGCCCCTGATGGCCGAGGTCCTGCGCGGTCTCGGGTGCGACGTCGAGATCTCCGGCGATGTGGTGACGATCGACACCCCGGCCGAGCCCAAGTACCACGCGGATTTCCCGGCGGTGACCCAGTTCCGTGCCTCGGTCTGTGTCCTCGGTCCGCTGATGGCCCGCTGTAGACGCGCGGTGGTGGCGCTGCCCGGTGGGGACGCCATCGGTTCCCGGCCTCTCGATATGCACCAGGCCGGGCTGCGGTTGCTCGGCGCGACCAGCGAGATCGAGCACGGATGCGTGGTCGCCCGGGCCGACGAGCTGCAGGGCGCGCGTATCCGGTTGGATTTCCCATCGGTCGGTGCCACCGAGAACATCCTCATGGCCGCGGTGCTGGCGCAGGGGGAGACGGTGATCGACAACGCAGCGCGCGAACCCGACATCGTCGACTTGTGCACCATGCTCACCCAGATGGGCGCCCGTATCCGCGGTGCGGGTACCTCGGTGCTCACCATCCACGGCGTGAAACGGTTGTCGCCGATCACGCACCGGGTGATCGGCGACCGTATCGTCGCGGCCACCTGGGGTATCGCCGCCGCCATGACGATGGGCGATGTGCGGGTGACCGGGGTCAATCCCCAGCATCTGGCACTGGTTCTGGACAAGCTGCGGTCGGCCGGCGCGCGGATCTCGTTCGAACCCGAGGGTTGCCGGGTCGTGCAGCCCGATCGCCCGCGCGCGGTCAACTTCTCCACTCTGCCGTTCCCCGGCTTCCCCACTGATCTGCAGCCGATGGCCATCGGCCTGGCGGCGATCGCGGATGGCACCTCGATGATCACCGAGAACGTCTTCGAAGCGCGCTTCCGGTTCGTCGAGGAGATGATCCGGCTCGGCGCCGATGCCCGGACCGACGGGCATCACGCGGTGGTCCGCGGTATTCCCCGGCTCTCCAGCGCACCGGTGTGGTCCTCCGATATCCGCGCCGGCGCCGGACTGGTTCTCGCGGGCCTTGTCGCCGACGGGGTGACCGAAGTGCACGACGTTTTCCATATCGACCGCGGATATCCGAACTTCGTGGAGAAACTCCAGGCGCTCGGAGCCGGCGTGGAACGGGTGGGAGTGGGAACCTGACCGTTCTCGGCGGTCCGGGTTCGCAAACTATCTCGGAAACAGTCGCCAAAAAGCCGCTTTGACCAGGCGATTTGACATTGAATTAGATGCCACGTAACTTTATCCAAGTCAGAGCGACACGGACACCGACCCGGGGCCCGGAGCGAGGCGGAAACGCCGAGCCGGAGGGACCAGGGAAACGAGGTAGGACGAGGAGCGCCTGGCGATCACACTGGCTCGACCGGGACGCCGATTTGCAATCGGGAAAACGGATGAGCTAAGCTTGAGAAGTTGCCTCACCGATCGAATGACTTAAAAGTCACCAGATGGTGTGTGCGTGTGTTCTTTGAGAACTCAATAGTGTGTTGATGAATGTCAGTGCCAAATATTTGATTTGGTTTCGGTTCTTCATACCCCCGTGTGGA
>NZ_JBEXLL010000056.1:0-47076 GCF_040609955.1 Nocardia sp. NPDC004568 | reverse complement strand
GATCACCGCCGACCGGCTCATCGACGAACTCGACCGCCTCGCCGCGACCCGCGGCTACCCGAGGGCACTGCGCTGCGACAACGGACCTGAGCTGGCGTGCGCCGCGATGGCCGATTGGGCCGGTGAACGGGTCGGGCTGGCGTTCATTCCGCCTGGTCAAAGCCGGATACGCTGCCACCTGTATCCACCGATAACCGACTCTCACTCCCGGTGGACCACATCACGGGGACCCGTCAAGACGGGATCGCCGTAGTATCAGCCGAATTTCGGGCGGACAGCGTAGCTGCTGGTCAGTGGGGTGCGGGAGGCGCCGCCACCGCATCGAACCTCACTTGAAACCCAGCGTGCCTCGTCGCTGTCCCGCGCTGAATCATAAGGGTTACGGCGCCAGCTGCACGGTCGTGCTTGTTCGACGGTCCCGTGCACCGAGGAGGTCCTTGGCCGAACTGCTCAGCTGATACCGCCGACTTGTTTGGCGATGGTGGCGAGTCGGGTTTGGGCGGCCGAGACGACACCGCTGCGGTTTTTGTGTGTTTCCTCGTAGGTGATGATCGTTCGGATGTCGGTGGGTTCGGTCAGCTCCTTGACCGCGGCGACGGCCTCGTTGACGTTCAGCTCCTCGTAGTCGTCGATGGGTAGCTCGTCGACGACGCCGGTGGCGGTGCGGATCGAATGCAGGACACCGGCGGCCGTGGCGGCGCCTTCGCGGCGGGTGACCTGCTCGGCGGTCTCGAGCGCGGCGTCGCGGGAGGCGGTGAGGGTTTTGACGGCGACATCACTGGCCTGGCTGCCTTGGGTGAGGAGGTCCCCGACCGCGGGCGGGGTGGCCCGGACGGTGTCGAGTACCCGGTCCAGGCCGCGGGTGGACCAGGTGATCGGGAGGTTGACCAGTTTCACTGCGGTGCCGGCGGCCGCCTGCAAGGGTGTGCGGCGCAGTGCGGCCGGCCCGCCGAGGGCGTCCTCGGCCAAGACGGTGCTCAACCAGTCCACGGTCGCGGTGTGTGCGGCGATCAACCGCTCCGCCAAGGCCACCACACCCGGTTGTTGGGCGGCGGTGGCCAACACCTTGAGGTATCGGGCGCGGTCGAGGAGCTGGTGTTCGAGGGCGAGGTCGCCGAGCAGGGCCTCGTCGAACGGCTGGGCCTGTTCGACCAGCGCCTTGACCACGGCGGCGGCCCGACCGAGGAGAGGGCCGGTCAGCTGCGGCACACCGCCGAGGTCGCGCAGGGCGGCCTCGATGGTCTCGGCGCGGGCGCGGGCGTTGTCGGCGTTCTCGGACAGCTCCCGGCGCACCGCATCGGTGCGGGCCTGCGCCATCCGGGTTTCGGCGGTCTGGATCTCGGTATTGGTCAGAGCGAGGACGGCACGCAACTGTGCCCGCAGAGTCATGGTGGCGAGGGTGCTCATACAGAACTTGTCCTTTCTACGGGTGAACGGCATCGAGTCGGCGCAGGACACGCCGACACTGCGACTACCCACAGAATCCAGCGGTAACCCGATCCTTGACATGTCTGCCCCGGCAGACATCGCATCCAGCGTGTCACCGGACGGTCCCGGGTGGGGCTGCGAGCATGAGCGTCCATGACCAGGGTGAAGAGGAGGACCGCCATCCAGAGCGTCTGCACGTCCATCCGTGCGGCCGGTGCGCACACCTCGAGGCGAGAGGGTGGTCTTGTCACGGCAGTGCGAGCCGACATCTGGCGTCGCCGCTACCCACCGGCGAGCGTGATGCAGGCCCTGGATACCGAATGCGGGCACCCGGTGCGCGGAGACGACAGGCGCGTATTCGTCGGGCTGGACATCCTGCTACGCGTCCGCGGCCGGCGCTTCATCGGAGAATGTTCCGGTCCGGAAGTACTCACCTTAAGCTACGAACCCTCTCAGGCCGGGTTCGAGCACCCCGGCCGCGGTCTCTGGCCTGCCGCCCCGGTCGTGGTGGTGTCGGATCGCTCGAATCGCACCGCATCGCCGCGGGATGTGCGGTCGAAGTCCTGCTGGCCGGTGCCCCACACGGCCACGCTCACCTCACCGATCTGCGCGGCCTCACCGCGTACCTGGATGTCCTCGAAACGCACCGCCCTGGTACCCCGGTCCGGGTCCCGTTCCCGATCGGCCGAGCCCGAGCCCGAGCCGGGCAACGGGGACACCGAGCCGACCCCGTAATTCCGAGCCGAAATGTCACCTGACGAAAATGTCCCGCAGTGCGTGCACGCCAGCACCATTGATGTCGAGTGCTGGTGGGGACCGGTTTCGAGGGAGGCTGTCCGGCCTGGTCGTTGAGGGATAAGATTTGAAAGGTGACTGAAGGCAATGATGCGTCGTCGGTTTCCCGAGTGGAGATCGAGCATCGGATGGCCGGCGAGGTCGCGGTCATGGCGGTGACCGGGAAGGTCGATCACGCGACCGCCCACCAGTTGGTGGAGGCGGTGCGTACGGGGTTGGACTGCACCCGCGGCGGGTTCTGCGTCCTGGATCTGACCGCGGTGCAATTCCTGGGCGGCCACGGCCTCAGCGCCTTGCTCAAAGCCGCCAGGGCTGCTGAGAATCGCCAGCAGCCGCTGCGGATCGCCGTCGACCACAACCGGCCCGTGATCCGCCCGCTCGAGATCACCGGGCTGGAGGAGTTCCTTGCGCTCTACCACAGCGTCGAGGAGGCGCTACAGGCCTGAACAGGGTCTGCGGCCACCGGCCTGGCCCTCTGCTTTGTTCGGCTACGACCGCCCAGCCGAGCCCCGGCCCCCGTACCGACCCCGCCGTCGTCGACCGACGCAGCCGAAACCACCGGAACGGCGGTCGCCTGAAACTCGCCGATACACGGGATTTGACAATATCTCTGGGCCACTGGTGGGCGGAGCGACCGGAGTGGGAACCGGTGGCATCAGCTGGTAGCCGGTTTCGGCGCCGTGCTGGCGTGCATAGATCAGCCGTTGGCGTAATTACCGCACACAGGCCGCAGCTATGCGCGGTAACCCGCTACCGCTGGTTTTTCGCAGAATTGGACTACTACCCGGGAATCCACAAGTCGAGGCGCTGCACATCACGCAAGCGCCAGATCTCGGGAATCTGGACCCCACGGGGCCGTCCCGGAACGGTCACGCTGCGACTTCGTGCACCGCGGCATGGGCCCGCGCGTCGAGAACGGCCTGCAGGACCGTTCGGGGCACCACCATGTCAGACAAGTGTCCAGGCAGTGTTATCACCGCGCAAGCGTCGGCTCGATAACATTCCTGGACGAGATCGACGAACGCCGGGGGAAGCAATCCGCTCTGTGGTGTCGGCTCGTGGAAGACCGTGCCCAGCTCGTATCCGAGGGAGCTGGCAGCGGCTCGGAGCCTGCTTTCGCTCGTATCGGTATCGCGGTCGTGAAGTAGGTCATCGCGTAGATAGCCATAGGCAAGAGGCAAGAGTGTAGTCATCAAATGAGCCAGTTCTCGATCGTTCGGCCACGCAAGGCCATATTCCTGGCAGCCGGATGGACAGGTCATCGCAGGGCAACGTAGTGCGCCTGTTCGCCGGGCTCGGCAGAAGCCGAGCTCGGCCGTCGAACTTTCGGTTATCTGAATGTGTGGACGCGGGTTCTGCGCTTCCGGGCGGTCATCGCGCTGCCACCCGGAAATTTGTGCTCCGTGACCACTCGCACCGAACGACTGCCAGTCTCGGGAACGGCCACAACCTCCGAGCGACGCTGCTCGAGCTTGGCTGCACTTCGTTGTGCGCCGAAGGTTCCGTGCCCGTCCTCGGCGCGTTCGGCCGCGCGATCGAGTAGTTCTTCGGTACGGCGCCGGCGGCTCCCACCGTCGACACGTTCAAGTCTTATCGTCTAGACATGGGCCCGAATCGGTAAGAACAGTCCTTTTCCCTTCCAACTACCTACCTAAAGTCCGATTCGGTGGGTCGAAGCGATCCCAGAGCAGCTGATTTACGACCAGAGGTTCCGGTAGTAATCGCCGAAAAGCCAACAGAAATGACTTACCCGTGGTCGGGGATGTGTGCGGCGTTAAGGCGGTCCAGGCGGCTACTAGTGTCCCGGGCCGGGAATTCGTTTGCAGATTGTCGTTGGGGGTGGCGTGTCAGGGTGTACTGGGCCTGCATGCGGGCGTCGAGCAATGCGATCCGGGCGATGACACAGCCAGGCCGAGAAGATGGCCGTGGCCATGGAGACCGACCGGGCCGGGGTCGGGCCGGGTCGGGCCGGGGGCCTCAACCGGGTGGGGTTGGGAACGCTCTCCCAATCCATATTCTGGTCGTTGCGCTGGCCGGTCCGGGCGCATTGACCAGTACAGCGGCGGTCAACGCGAGTATCGAAGCGCAAAGTCTTCCACGAACCACTTGGGTGCCTTCCGGTGTCGGCAGGCGGTGGGACAGATCTGTCGAGCACACCGCAGCCTAGACCCCATCACACAGCGGTTATGCGTAAGCCCTATGAATGGTCCTGCCAAGATGCTGGACACCTGAAATCCAGGCAGAACGAGAAACCGGTCTGCGGTAACTGCTTGCGTGACTTCTCTCGCGGATGTTCCCGGACCCCCCACACCTCCGGGAGATCTGGACAACAGCCCGGGCAGAGCCTCCCTATGCCGCCGGGCTGTCGCAGGTCCGGACGCTACGCGCCCGCGACCGGACCGTCCACCCCAATGTCCCGAATAGGTCACGAATTGGTCACGGCGGTTGGCGGGCGGCCCGGCATGGGTACTTTTCTCCGTTCCGGGGCCGCGCGGCGGGCGGCAATGTTTCCGGGTAAACCCCGGGTACCACCGCGCCGGAAACGCGCGCACACTCGAAGGCATGGGTGCCGACGAGGACGCGCGCCGCGGCGAACCCCTCGCCGACGCGGCGGTCATACTCCTGGGCCTGGTGGCCCGGGCCGAGCAGGAGCGCGCCGGCGAACCCGACGGTCCTCTGGCGCAGTGGCTCGATGCCCTGCTCGTCGAGCTGTACCCGATCGCCGAGCAGGTGCACGACCTGGTGGTCGCCCGGCAGCTCTTGGGGTCGCTGGCGGCACGGACCGGGCCGTGGCCGGCCGCGGATCTCGCGGCCATCGCGGGGGTCGACCCGGCGGGTCCTCGACCGGCTCACCGTCGCCGGGATCGCCCGCTTCGAGCCTGGCGGAGGGAGAAGTATCAGGGTGCTGACCGCCGGTAACGGAAATCCTGACAGCATGAATCGAGGGGAACCCCATGGGCATACAGACTGACAGCGGGCACGAAGGCGCGGTCCTCCACCTCTTCGCCGACGGCGCCTCCGGGAGCAGCTGGGGCGCCGGCGGCCCGCTGGAGACCACCGCCGCCGACGGCCGCCGGATCCCAGCCGACCGGTGGCCCGAGCACAGCCCCGACGAGATCGTCGGCTGGCGCGCGATCTGCACCATCTACCCACCGGACCACGGGTACCGCCGATGCTGGACCGGCCCGGCCTGGACCCGCGTCGCCACCCCGGCCGACCAGGACCTCGCCGCCCGCAAGCTCTACTGGCCGGGCGGCGCGGCCTTCCTCGACCCCGAATCCGAGGACCTGATCATGGGGGACTGGGAAATCCATGTCGGGCCGGCCGAGGAACTGCACGAAGTCGGACTGGCCGCCGACGCGGTCTCCGACGCCCAGCGCACACTCAGCCAGGCCGTGCGCGCCGCTCGCGATGCCGGCGCCTCCTGGGCAGGTATCGGCCGCGCGGTCGGGATCTCGCGGCAGTCCGCGCACGAACGCTGGGCCAAGATTGTCGTCCAGGCCGAGCGATGACCGGCACAGATGCCCGGAAGGCCCTCGCGCCGGCGATACATGCCGGCGACAACGCCGACCTGGACCAGCCGTGGACCTGGGCCGCCAACGTGCGCGCCCTCGACGCCGCGGACCTGCTCGACCACACCACTGCCCGGGAACTGATCTCTGCGCCGGGCTTCCGGGGGTAGAAGCTCATCCGCCAGCAACGCCTAATGCGCCAGGGCAACCGGACAGTTACCGCGCAGTGTGCCACTACCTGCCATAACTCGTTACCGCCGGATTTCTGGCGGATGAGCCTCTACCCCGTGAGCAGGTTCGCCCGCATCGTCACCGGCCACCGCGGCCGCGACCTCGACGACTGGATGAGCGGCGCCTGCGCTGCGGTGCTACCCCGGACTCGACCTGTTCCTGCGCGGCATCGACCGCGACTACCACGCGGTCCTGGCCGGACCCTGCATGCCCTACAGCAACGGCCCGGTCGAGGGGGTGAACACGAGAACCGAACTGATCAAACGACAAATGTATGGCCGCGCCGGATTCCGGCTGCTCCGCCACCGCATCCCCCTGGCCTGAAAACCCCAGCAGCCACCACCGAAAGTGGGCCAGAGTCGTTACTGATCGATGGCCGCGATGGTGATGCTCTGGCCGCATGGCTGCGTGCCAGACCCCTGCCGCAGATCGTCTGCCGGGACCGGGCCGGCTGCTATGCCGAAGGCGCACGGCAGGGCGCCCCGGACGCGCTGCAGGTCGCCGACCGCTTCCATCTTGTGGCAGAACCTCGGCCAAGCCGTGGAGAAAGACCTCTCAGCGATCCGCCGAGCCCTTGCTGAGGCCTTGCCAGCGGCAGCTGCCGCCGAGGCCTCCAGTCGGACGCCTGCGGCCCTCGACCATCGTGAATTGAAGGTGGTCAAACGATTCCGGCATCAGCATGCCGCGGTTCACCAGCTGCTGCAGCGGGGACTGAGCAAGTCCGCGATCGGTCGCGAGCTGGGCCTGCATCCAGCGACAGTGTGCAAGTGCGAGCCCGGATGAAATCCACGTTCTTCCGGAGCGGGCGTCATAGTTTCTTCATCCCGTACCACGTTGATCCTCTCATCAGTGCTTCACCGAGTTTCTGGTTGTCGCCGGCGAGCATGACCAACTCCCGGGGTGAAGGCCGAGGCCTCAGGACAGGTGGATCTCCCGTCGGTAAACCGTCGAACCGGGCGCGCATATCTTCGAGTAGCGCTCTGTCGCGGGGACTCAAGGCGCCGATCGCCCCGCCGAGCAGGAGATCGATGCGGGATACAGTGCGCGACGGGGAACTCTCCGCCGTCGACGGCTATAACAGAATTGCGCTACACGACGCAAAGATGCGAGAGAAATACCAGCAAGTCGGGGAATAAGTCAGTTCTTCACCTCGCGTGTCAGCGGCCATAATGGATGGGATGGTGCTGGTGTCCTCGCTGGCCACGCTGAGCTGACGGGTGCCAGCCAGCTCGCCGGGTGGCGAGACCGCTGCTCGGCTTCCGGGCATCTTGTTGATCAATCGGCCGGGCGCGAAGTGCATGTCGCAGGTTCGTGACCCCAGGAATCGAACCTGCGACATCTCACCTGGGTTTTGCGTCCAGCGGCGGCCTCGCGCGGGAGCACGGTGGCCCGGAAAACGTTTTGAACTGCGATAATAGTCGGCGCAGGTTTGTGCCCTCGGCAGGATTCGAACCTGCGACACCCGCTTTAGGAGAGCGGTGCTCTATCCCCTGAGCTACGAGGGCCCGGGCCGTGGCCGGTGGGCAGAGTCTACCGGGTCACCCGCTCCGGGGCCGCATCGTGGGGAGCGGCCCGGTGCGGTCAGGCCGCGTGGCTGGTCTCGTAGTCGGCGGGGTCGAAGCGGCGGGTCTTCCAGCGGTAGAGGACCGTGGCGCCCGGCCAGTTGTTGGTG
Source organism: Nocardia sp. NPDC004568 (assembly GCF_040609955.1). Taxonomy (NCBI): domain Bacteria; kingdom Bacillati; phylum Actinomycetota; class Actinomycetes; order Mycobacteriales; family Nocardiaceae; genus Nocardia; species Nocardia sp. NPDC004568. The sequence continues at coordinate 39,438 of NZ_JBEXLL010000056.1, read as the reverse complement.
ATGCGGCCGGAGGTGTTGCGGTACCAGCTGGAGCAGAAGTTCCAGGGGGTGTCCTTCAGGCGTTTCTGGAGCCAGTCGTCCCAGCGCTGTTCGGTTTCCGGGCGGGCGGACAGGCCGCGGCCGGGGTGGGTGCGCAGGTGTTCGACGGCTTGGCGGATGTAGCGGGCCTGCGCTTCCAGCATGTAGATGATGGAGCCGGAGCCGACGTTGGTGTTCGGGCCGTACATCATGAACAGGTTGGGAAAGTTCGGTACCGAGACGCCGAGGTAGGCGCGGGCGCCTTCGGCGGCCCAGGTGTCGGCGAGTTTGCGGCCGCCGGTGCCGTAGATGTTCATGGGGGCGAGGAATTCGGTGCCCTTGAAGCCGGTGCCGTAGATGATGACGTCGACTTCGTGATGGATACCGTCGGCGGTGCGCACGCCCGTGGAGGTGATCTCGGTGATGGGGTTGGTCTCGACGGTGACGTTCGGCCGGCTCAGGGCGGGGAAGTAGTCGTTGGAGAAGAGGGCGCGTTTGCAGCCGGGGGCGTAATCGGGGGTGAGTTTCTCGCGCAGGATCGGGTCGGGGACCTGGCGGGTGCGGTGGGCGTCGGCGACCTTCACCACGGGGGCCTGGACGCCCTGGAGGTCGGTGAGGGCCAGGGCCATGACCTCGAAGAACATCCACCAGCCGAAGCGTTCGGCCCAGCGGACCGGCGGCAGGTACTTGAAGACGGCGTGGTGGCGGGGGGCGTAGGCGGCGTCGGCCTTGGGCAGGACCCAGGCGGCGGAACGCTGGAAGAGGGTGAGGTGTTCGGTGATCGGCTGGATGCGCGGGATGTACTGGATGGCGCTGGCGCCGGTGCCGATGCAGGCCACGCGTTTGCCGGTGAGGTCGACGGAGTGGTTCCATTCGGCGGAGTGGAAGGCGGGGCCGGCGAAGGTATCGATACCGGGGATGTTCGGCATGGCGGGGCGGGACAGCTGGCCGACGGCGGAGATGAGGATGTCGGCGGTCAGCCGGTCGCCGTCGGTGGTGCGGATCTGCCACTTCGCGGCGGACTCGTCGTATTCGGCGTCGCTGATCTCGGTGCCGAAGCGGATGTGGCGTTCGAGATCGTATTTGCCGACCACGCGACGCATATAGGCGTGGATATCGGACTGCTCGGAGAAGCGGCGGGGCCAATCGGAGCGCGGTTCGAAGGACCACGAGTACAGCGGGGACGGCACATCGCAGGCCGCGCCGGGGTAGGTGTTCTCGCGCCAGACGCCGCCGAAGTCCTGGGCGCGTTCGAGGATGACGAAATCTTTCACGCCGGAACGCAGGAGCTCCAGTCCCATACCGAGCCCACCGAACCCGGCTCCGATGATGATGATCGACGGCGATGTCATGCTCTCAGAGTAGGTCGAACGAGGGTGCCACCGAAGAGAACGACGGTCAGTGAATCAATATTTTCGGCCATGCGATCCAGGCTGCGGACGGCGTGCGCGTGCATATGTAAGCGCGCGCTCGCATCATCGGCCGTTACCGGCGCGAGTGGGTGAATCCGGTGGTCGACGGCCTTTCGAGCTGCGGATATTCATCCCATCAATGGGTCATGAACCGGGCTCGTGTCTCGTTTGGATGTCATTTCGTTATCTGACTTGGCAGCGGGCCGGAATCCCCGTTATCACAGTGGAGTGCTCGGCGGCGATGGCGCAGTGCCGGTGGCCCGCAGGGGGCGTCGCGGGCATTGCGTTCCATCCCGCCGTCCGGCGCCGATCATCTGCCCGCCCCTTTGCCACGCTGACCAGCGCTCCCGGTGAATCCGCCCGGTTTGTGTCTACCCTCACCACGCCCGGCTACCGCACGGTAGTGTTCGGCGGTGTGATGTGAGTCATGTCCACCCCTGTGTCTCACAGGGGCGTGACCCGGGCTCACCGCGCGACCGTCCGCCGCCCAGATGAGTTAGGGGTATTTCCGATGTTGAGCACCATGATGGACGACCAGCTGTCATTGGCCACGCTGCTGCGCTACGCGTCCACCTTCGTCGGCGATTCCACGGTGTCCACCTGGACCGGGGACGGAGTGCGCACCATGACCTATCGCGAGGTCGGGGCCGACTCGGCCCGGCTGGCCAACGCGCTCACCGATCTGGGGATCGGCGAGGGCGACCGGGTCGGCACGTTCATGTGGAACAACAACGAGCATTTCCTGGCCTATATCGCGATTCCGGCCATGGGGGCGGTGCTGCACGCGCTGAACATCCGGCTCTCGGCGGAGCAGTTGATCTTCGTGGCGAACCATGCCGAGGACCAGGTGGTACTCGTCGACGCCAGTCTGGTGCCGCTGTTCGTCCAGTACCTGCCGCATCTGAAAACGGTCCGGCACGTGATCGTGGTGAACGGCGACGCCGCCTCGCTGGCCGCGCCCGAGGGCGTAACGGTGCACGATTACACCGAGTTGCTGGCGAAATACCCGGCGGAGTTCGACTTTCCGGTGCTGGACGAGCGCTCGCCGTCGTCGATGTGCTACACCTCCGGCACCACCGGCGATCCGAAGGGTGTCGTCTACTCCCATCGGTCCAACTGGCTGCACGCCATGCAGGCGACCACGCCCTCGTCGATGGGGACGCGCAACGACGACACCATGCTCGCGATCGTGCCGCTCTTCCACGCCAACGCCTGGGGCCTGCCCTACACAGCGCTGCTCACCGGGGCGAATCTGCTGATGCCGGACCGGTTCCTGCAACCCGCGCCGCTGCTGGAGATGATGGCCGCGGTGAAACCCACCTTCGCGGCGGCGGTGCCGACCATCTGGGGCGGAGTGCTGGCCGCGCTGGAGGCGCATCCGCAGGACATCACGCATCTGCGTTCGGTGGTGGTGGGTGGTGCGGCCGCGCCGCCGTCGATGATGAAGGCGTTCGAGCAGAAGCACGGGGTGCGGGTGGTCCACGCCTGGGGGATGACCGAGACCTCACCGCTGGGCAGCGTGGCGCAGCCGCCGCAGGGCGTGACCGAGGAGGAGGCCTGGGCCTACCGGGTCACCCAGGGGCGGTTCCCGGCCGCGGTGCAGGCCCGGCTGGTCGGCGACGACGGAAATGTGGTGCCCAACGACGGCAACTCGCTCGGCGAGGTGGAGGTCCGCGGGCCGTGGATCACCGGTTCCTACTATTCGCCCGACGGGGTGGAGGTGGACCCCGGGAAGTTCGACAACGGGTGGTTGCGCACCGGCGATGTGGGCAAGATCAGCCCGGACGGCTACCTGACGCTGGTCGACCGGTCCAAGGATGTGATCAAGTCCGGCGGGGAGTGGATCTCCTCGGTGGATCTGGAGAACGCGGTGATGGGTCATCCCGCGGTGGCCGAGGCGGCGGTGATCGGTATCCCCGACGAGAAGTGGGACGAGCGCCCCCTGGTGGCGATCGTGCCGGCCGAGGGCGCGTCGGTGGAACCCGCGGAGCTGCGCGAATTCCTCGCGGATCGTTTCGCGAAATGGCAGCTGCCGGAGTACTGGACCTTCATCACCGAGGTACCCAAGACCAGCGTCGGCAAGTTCGACAAGAAGCGGCTGCGGGCCCAGCACGCGGACGGCGAGCTCATCGTCACGACCGTGCATTGAGTCTCGGGGCCGGTTGCCGGCCGGATGCGCGGTCCCCGGCGCAAATTCGCGCCGGGGACCTGCCGGATCAGCAGTTACGTAGTTCCGGGCTCTGGTTGAGTAGCTGGTTGCGGGGGCTGATGAAGCGGCTGTAGGTCTCGCCGCCGACGGCCGATAACGGGAACGCCGCCACCCGGTGGCAGTTCTGGAACGCCAGTTTGACGCCGAAGTGCCGTTCCAGGCCGCCCCGGATGGCATCCGAGGCCAGCGCGCGCAGCAGCTGGCCGCGCGCCGTCTCGTCCGGCGGGGCCACTTCGTTGTCGGCGAATTCGGCGGTGCCGGAACCGAGTTCGCCGGCGACGCGACTGACGACCTCCCACGCGTACGGCAGCGAGTTGCGGACGCATTCGACGAATTCGGCGTCGGTCACATCTCCGCGTTCGGCACGTTCCAGCAGAGCGGTGGGGACATCTAGGGACACGGCGACCTCCTGGGTCAACTGGTCTTGCGGCTGATGGTGCGGAAACCCGCGTGCAGATCTGCCGGGCCGAGTCTAATCGAAATTGGTTGTCAATAGCAGTGGATTGGTCGTGAAAGTCGTTCGAACGGTGCGGCTTTGGTGGTAGCCCGCGCATTGCTGTGCCGGCGTGCTGCCGCTGCGGCGGCGAGGGGCAGGTGCTTTCGCGTGCCGGTGCGCGGGATTTGCCGGGGGGTGACCGCGCCTGCGCGGGCTGCTGTGAGAACCTCGCAAATATTACGAAAAAGACAGTGTTCACAACTGGGCGCGAGCACTGTATTACCCGTTTGAGCTGGTCTTTTTCCGGAAAGGTTGCGATATGATCACGGGCCGGTAGAGTTACCGTCACAACGGATGCCGAAACGTTACGTTCACCCCGGCTCGAGTAGCTGGATCCGTGCACGGCGTTCGACCCTGATGACCGGATAGCGAGGACGGACCTTTGGCACACCATCGATTAGGCCCCAGCTCCATCACCGTTATGAGCCTTGTCGGTGACGATGTGCAGGTCCGCCCCCGCCGGCACCGTGCCGCCGCCACCGCGGCCGAAAAGGTCCGCGCCGCAGCCGGAGCCGCTGTCGCGGCCGGCGCCTTGATCGGTACCGCTTCCCAGCTCGCTCCCGCCATCGCCTACGCGACACCGCTGCTGCCCGGCGGTGGTGACGAGGAGGCCGTGAAGGCCGAGCCGGTCACGCCCGCCGCGGACGCGTCGCCCGCGGCCGCCGAGCGGATGGCGCAGGGCGCGCCGGTCGCCGATGCGCAGTCCATGCCGGTCCAGGCCGCCCCGATCGCCGCGCCCGCGCCGGTGGCCGCGCCGTTCGGCCTGCAGAATCTGCCGCCCGAGGTCGCCGCCCCGCTCACGCAGGCCGAGCAGACCCTGAAGCAGTTGCACCAGCAGCTCGCCCCCGCCGCCGCGGTCCGTCCGGTCGCCGGCGTCGTCAGCTCCACCTACGGCAGCAGGTGGGGAGCCATGCACTACGGTATCGACTTCGCCGATACACTCGGCGCGCCGATCAAATCGGTTGCCTCCGGCACGGTGGTCGAGGCCGGTCCGGCCTCCGGCTTCGGAATGTGGGTCCGGGTCCTGCACGACGACGGCACCACCGGCGTCTACGGGCACGTCAACGATATCTACGTCAGCGAAGGACAGCGGGTGAACGCGGGTGATGTGATCGCCACCGTGGGCAACCGCGGGCAATCCACCGGCCCTCACCTCCATCTGGAGATCTGGGACCAGGGTGGTAACAAGATCGATCCGATGACCTGGATGGTGTCCAAGGGGGTGCCACTGGAGTGGGGACCCTCGCACTGAGATCGACAGAATCGCTCGACCGCCCCGTCCTTGCCACCCCCGCGGGGTTGCAGGCAGAACTGCGGACGCCCGGCATGACCGAACTGGCCGATATCTTCGAACCCGACTCGATCCACGGGCGCGTGTACGCGGCTCTGGTACAGCGGCCGCGTTCGGGACTCGCCGATATCGCCCGGCACACCGGACTCTCCGAGACCGTGGTCGAGAACGCGCTCGGCGATCTGTGCGGACTGCGTGCCGCGATCCGGCTCACCGAGCCCGACGGCACCCCGCGCTGGGACGCCCAGGCGCCGGAATCGCTGTCCGAAGCCGAGGCTCGGCGGCGACGCCAGGAGATCAGCACCATGCACGCGGCCGCGGCCCGGCTCAGCGAGACCTTCCGTTCCGTACGGCGCTCGCAGGGCTGGAACGGGGTGATCTCGCCGGTCTTCGAGCGGGCCGAACTGCTCGCCGACTTCGAGTCGCTGCACGCCAACGCCGAGAGTTCGGTGAAAATGGTCGAGCGCAGCCCGCATATCAGCGACGCCGAACGCGACAGCCGGATCGCCGAACTCAAACGGTCCCGGATGGCCGAGGGCGTGCGATATCGGATCCTCTACCAGGACACGATCTATCAGGACGCGGACCGGCTGCGGCACACCCTGGCCACCAATGCCCGTGGCGCGCAGGCGCGCACCCTGCCCGATCCGCCGTTCAAGCTGATCATCGCCGACGACGAACGCGCCAGCCTGGTGCTGCACACCGACGAACGCCGGCCCGACCCGATGGCGCTGCGGATCAACGGGTCACCGCTGCTGGATATGTTGATCCGCAGTTTCGATGTGCTGTGGACGCTGTCCGCGCCGATCTCGGTGCAGCCCGAAGCCGACGAACTCGACGAACGCGACCGGGCGATCCTCACCATGATGGGGATGGGCGCGACCGACGATACGATCGCCCGCCGGCTCGGTATGTCGCGGCGCACCGTGGTCCGGCGCACTGCCCGGCTGCTGGAGCGGCTCGGTGCCAGCACCCGTTTCCAGGCCGGGGTACAGGCGATTCGGCGCGGTTGGTTGTGAACCCGGGCCTCGGCCGGGTCCGGGCGAGGGCGGCCGGGCTCGTTCGTTCGGCCTAGCCGTGGAACCCGGACGGCGGCAACCTCCCGGCGGGGCGTGAGGGCCATCGGTCGTGGCTCGTTCCCCGGGCGGCGACCCGGGGCAGTCCCGAATATGATGGCCACACCGCGCCGGCCCCGGTCCATATGCCCTTCCACCCCCGCTGGGTATGTGAGGGGCCGGGACCTGGCTCGATGCGAGAGGTGAACGCACCCGAATGCACACTGCCCGCCGTCCTTCTCACGGTAGTCGACGGCGTCGTTCGGGAAGCCCGCTGTTCGCCCAGCTGCTGACCGCCGCCGTCGAATCCGCCGCCACGGAGGTGGCGATCCTCTTCAACCCCACCGGCGACCCCGCCCACCAGCGCGAGATCACCTACCAGGAGCTGGACGAAGGATCCTCACGACTGGCCCGGGAACTGATCGAGCGCGGGATCGGACCGGGCGACGTGGTGGCGATCGGGCTCGCACGCAGCCCCGAATCGGTGCTCGCGATCTGGGCGATCGCGAAAACCGGGGCCGCCCATGTGCCGATCGACCCGGGCCTCCCCGGCGATCGGATCGACCGGATCGCCGCCGGTTCGGGAGCCGCCCTCGGTCTCACCACCTCCCGGTACCGGACCGCACTCGGCCGGTCCCTGTACTGGATGGAACTGGACGACCCGGTGCAGGCCGAACGAATCTCGCGACGGGCGCGGCATCCGATCTCCTACGCCGACCGGGTCCGCATGCTCGACGCGCGCCATCCCGCCTATATCGCCTACACCTCCGGGCCGGGCGGGGAACACACCGGCGTGATCGTCCCGCACAGCGGACTGGCCCCGGTGGTCACGGCGGCCGCCGACCGGTACGGCATCACCAGCGATTCCCGGGTGGCCCATATGTGCTCCCCGGACGTGGACCTCTCGGTACTGGAACTTCTGCTCACCTTCACCTCCGGCGCCACGCTGGTGCTGGTCCCCGCGGGTACACCCGACGGCCGGCACCTCACCGGCCTGCTGGCGCGGGAACAGGTCACCCATGTGCTCACCACGCCGGCGGCACTGGCCGCCGTGGACCCGGCCGAGCTCACCGATCTCCAGGTCGTCACCGCCATCGGCGGCGCAGGCGATTTCGACCCGATCGGCCGGTGGGCGCACGAGCGGAACTTCTTCACCGGTTACGGCCGCATCGAGGCCGGCGTCCTCGCCACCGGACCCGGCACGACAGCGCCCGGGGCCCCGATCACGGTCGGCACCGCCCTGACCGGATCCGGTCTCTTCGTTCTCGACACCCGGTTGCGGCCGGTACCCGTCGGGGTGGCGGGTGAGCTCTACCTGGCCGGGCCTGCGCTGGCGCACGGATATCTGGAGCGGCGCGCACTCACAGCGCAGCGTTTCGTCGCCGCGCCCTTCGGCGCCGAAATCGGCCACCCGGGCGCCCGGATGTACCGCACCGGTGATCTGGTGCGGCGGATCGTCACACCACGCGGCGAAGAGATCGAATATCTGGGCCGCATCGGTTCTCGGGTAGTCGGACGGGGAGAGGTTCCGCGGTCGGACGGCGGGCTCGGACCGGGAGTGCTGCCGGAACGTTCGTATGGATTCGACGGGGAAGCGGCCGCGCCGACTCCGAGGGGCGGGGCGGAACGGGGAACTCCGGCCGCGAACGGGTCCGGGCCGGGGCCCCTTCCCGAGCCCGGTCATGGTGGCCTGCGGGAGAGCGGACGTGCGGCGGCGTCGCCGGGGGACGCTCCGCCTTCGGGACGCGAGGGCGGGCGTGGCGTCCTGCCGCAGCGCCGGCGCGAAGCGCTCCCGGTGGCTCCGGCCCGGCAGCCCGATCAGGGTGTGCTGCCGGGATATTCGCGGGAGGTCGGGGCCGGGTCGGTTCCGGGGGTGTCGGCGGGCGAGGCCGAGCATGTTGTGTTGGCGCAGCGGTCGCGTGGGCTGGGTGGGGCAGAGCCCGCGGGGGCGTCGGCCGGCGAGGTCGATCGGCCTGTGCTGCCGGGATATCCGCGTGGACTCGGGATCGGGTCGGTTCCCGGGGCGTCGGCGGGCGAGGCCGAGCATGTTGTGTTGCCGCAGCGGTCGCGTGGGCTGGGTGGGGCAGAGACCGCGGGGGCGACGGCGGATGAGATCGAGCGTGCTGTGCTGCCGACACGCTCGCGGGGACCCGTGGGGGAGGCGCTGCCGGTTCGGGGCCGCGAGTCCGACGGAGGTGGGTTGCCGCGGACTTCCCCCGGGTTCGAGAGCAATGATTCCGCGTCGGTTCCGGGCCGGGAAACCGGTCGAGGTGGGCTGCGAGGATCTGGGCATGGAGTCGGGGTGCCGCCGGTTCCGGGTCGCGAGTTCGGTGGCGGTGGCATGCCGGGAACTTCGCTCGAGTTCGGTGGCGGTGGGGTGCCGCCCGTGTCCGGTCGCGAGTTCGGTGGGGAGGGATCGCCGGGAACCTCGCGCGAGCTCGGGGCTGCCGGGGCGCCGTCGGTTTCGGGTCGTGAGCTCGGCCGGGGCCGGCCGCCGGGAGCTGGGCATGGTGTGGGCGGTGGGGTGCTGCCCGTTTCCGGTGGGCGGCCCGGTGGGGGTGGGTCGCCGGGGGCTTCGGTCGAGTTGGGGGCTGCCGGGGCGCCGTCGGTTTCGGGTCGTGAGCTCGGCCGGGGCCGGCCGCCGGGAGCTGGGCATGGTGTGGGCGGTGGGGTGCTGCCCGTTTCGGGTGGGCGGCCCGGTGAGGGTGGGTCGCCGGAGGCTTCGGTCGAGTTGGGGGGTGGAGGGGTGCTGCCCGTTTCGGGTGGTGAGTCCACTGGAGGTGGGTTGCCGGGGACTTCGGCCGAGGTGGGCGGTGATGGGGTGTTGCCCGTTTCGGGTGGTGAGCCCGGTCGGGTTGGGTTGCCGGGAACTTCGGCCGAGTTGGGCGGCTCTGGGGCGCAGCCGGTTTCGGGTCGTGGGTTCGGTCTGGCCGGGTTCCCGGAGGCCGTGCCCGCACCCGGGCCCGGGGAGATGCCGCCGGCTCGGGGATTCGGGCCCGGAGCCCTTCCACGAAACGGAAGCGAGCCGGGTCACGGAGAGATTCCGCAGCGTGGGGACGGCGCGCCGGCCCGGAGCGCCTTGCCGCGACGTTCGCGTGGGTTCGGGGAGGAAGCGGCCGCGTCGTCCGTGGCGGGCGAGGCCGTGCGCGACGCCCGGCCCGGATACCGGCGTGCGGACAGGCAGGGGGAGAGCCCGGTGCCTTCGACCCGCCGGGCCGCGCCCGGCGCCCCGCCGGAGGACCGGCGCGACCTCCGCGAGGAAGCGATCGTGCCCGTTCCGGCGGAGCAGCCCGGACACCGGGCCCGGCGTGGGTACGCGCCCGGGTTCGGACGGCCCGAGACTCCGGCGATCCCGGCCGACGGTATCGGTGCCGTGCCGCCGACCCCGATCCTGGCCGAATACTTGGCGGGGGGCGTGCATTCCGGCTTCGCGCAGACCGCGGTACTGGCGCTACCGAAGGGAATCGACCGGGCCTGGACGGCCGCTGTCCTCGGAGCCGTGGTCGAGCGGCACGATATGTTGCGGGCGCGGCTGGTGGCCGAAGACGGGCAGTTCCGCTGGGAGGTTCCCGACAGCGGTCCTATCGGGGAGAGCTGGCTATCGGCCGAGGTCGAGGTGCCGGCGGGGACCCGCCCGGCCGAGGTCGCCGCGATCGCCGGATCGACGATGCAGACGACGGTGGCGCGCCTGGACCCGCTCGGTGGCCGGATGGTGGCCGCGACCCGGCTGTGCCGCCCGGGCGCCCGCGACGCCCTGCTGCTCGCCGTGCATCGCTACGTGATCGACAGTGTGTCCTGGCGGATTCTCCTGGCGGATCTGGCCCTGGCCTGGTCGCATGTGGCCGTGCGGCGGCGTCCCGAACTGCCGGCTGTCCCCGCCTCGTTCCGGCGCTGGGCGCAGGTAGCGGCCGAATCCGTCGCGCCGCGCGACACCGAACTCGCCCATTGGCGGGAGGTGCTGGCCACCCCGGACCCGCTGCTCGGCGATCGGGCGGTCGACACCACCGTCGATACCCACGCGTCGGTGCACCGGTTCGCGGTGGAGGTGCCAGCGGACACCGCCGAGGTGGTGCTGACCGAAGTGCCGGCGCTGTACCGGACGAATCCGGAGGCTCCGTTGCTGGCCGCGCTGGCCCTGGCGGTGCGGAACTGGCGGTCCCGCCGTGGGGTGGACTGCGCGACCACACGGGTCCGGCTGCACGGCGACGGACGGGTGGAATCGGTGCTGCCCGCGGCTGATCTCACCCGTACCGTCGGCTGGTTCGATACGGCATATCCGGTGGCCCTGGATCTGTCCGATATCGATCCCCGGGCGGCGCTGGCCGCGGGCCCGGTGACCGCCGCGCTGCTGCGTGCGGTGAAGGAACAGCTGGTGACTCGCCCGCGGCCGCTGGGTTTCGGGTTGCTGCGCCGGTCCGGCGCCGGTGAATTCGACGGGCCTGTGGCACAGATCGGCTTCGCCTGGATGGGCCGATTCGCCGCCGGCGTGCCGTCCGGTGACGACCAGGCCTGGCGGCCCATCGGTGAACTCGGCGGGTTCCGGACGGCATTCGACCGGGACATGCCGGCGGAGACGGTGATCGATATCGAGGCCGTCGCCGGCGGGGACGGCCGGATCACGGCCTCGTTCGCCTACGCCGTCGATATCGTCGACGAGCCGGCGGTCCGGGAGCTGGCCGACGAATGGCTGGCCGCCGTCAATGCCATCGCCCGGCATACCGCCGACCCCGCGGCAGGCGGGCCGACTCCCTCGGATCTGCCGCTGGTCCGGGTCGGGCAGCCGGAACTCGATACCTGGCGCGCGGAGTACCCGGGCCTGGTCGATGTGCTGCCGCTCGCTCCACTGGGCGCGGGACTGTTCTTCCGTTCCCACCTCACCCTGGATGGCCCGGACGACTACGTCATGTTGTTCGCGGTCGAGCTAGGGGGCGTCATAGATTTGGACCGGTTGCACCGGGCCGCGCAGGGGCTCGTCGACCGGCATCCGGTACTGCGCACCGCGTTCGTGACGGCCGCCGACGGGTCGCCGGTGCAATTGGTGAGCGAGGCCGTCACGGTGCCGTGGCTGGTGGCCGACGGCGTCGGTGACTACGAGATCCCGGAACTGCTGGAGAACGAGCGGCTCACCCGGTTCGCCCTGGATACCGCGCCGTTGCTGCGGGCCACGGTGTATCGCACGGTATCCGGCCGCACCCACCTCGTGCTGGCCGCGCACCAGCTGCTCTTCGACGGCCGGTCGGCGCCGATCCTGCTCGCGGATCTGCTGACCCTCTACGCCCGCCACGGTGACCCGGCGGCGCTGCCGCAGCCTCCTGCCTACCGGGAGCATCTGGGATGGCTGGCGCGACAGGACACCGCGGCCGGCCGGGCCCGCTGGGCGGAGGCGCTGCGCGGTGCCCGGCCCACCGCGCTCGCGCCGGTGCTCGCTCCCCCCACGCAACCGGAGACCGGTATCGGGAAGGTCGATCTCGCGCTCGGCGATGCCGAGACAGCCGCCATGGCGGCGTACGCGGCCGCGGCCGGGGTGACGGTCGAGACCGTGGTGCAGGCGCTGTGGGCGCTGCTGCTGGCGGGGCTGACCGGACGCCGGGACATCGTGTTCGGGGCCGTGGTGTCCGGTCGTCCCGCCGGGCCGAGCGCGGCGGACCGGACGGCCGGGCTGTTCGCGAATACCCTGCCGATGCGGGTGCGTTTCGAGCCCGGGTGGACGGTGCGGGAGCTGCTGACCCGCATCCGCTCCGAACAGGACGCCCTGCGCGACCATCACCATCTGAGCGCCGCCGAGACCGCCCCGGGTGCGGCCGGACTCTTCGACACCCTGCTGGCCTACGACCCATACCCGGTCGGCGCGGCGCGACTGCCCGGAGCCGGCGGCGGCCTGGACGGACTCGAGGTGCTGGAGCTGACCTCCCACGTCCACACCCACTATCCGGTGACACTGGTGGCGGAATCGGCGGACCGGCTGCTGCTGCGGCTGTGGTACCGGCGCGAGCTCATCGCCGAATCGGCGGCCGGCGCCCTCTCCGTCCTGCTGCACGCACTCGTGGGTCAGCTGCTGGCGGTGCCCGCGGAGCTGGGGCCCACCCCGGCCGCGGATTGGTGGCGGCCGCCCGGCGTGCTCGTCGGCCGCGCCGAACTGCCCGCCGATCGGCCGCGCCCGGCCACCCCGTCCGGGCGGTGCGGTCAGGTGACGCGGGAGCTGAGCATCGATCTGCTCGATGCGCTCAACGATATCGCGACGCATCAGGAGACGACCGCGTTCACCGTGATCCAGGCGGCGCTGGCGATTCTGCTGGCCCGGCTGTCGGGGCATCGGGATATCGCGGTCGGCGCGTTCAGTACCCGGCAGGCCGGGGCCGGATTGTCGGTATTGCATACAGATCTGGATCCGGCGCTGCGCTTCGACGAGCTGCTCGGCACCGCGCGCATCGCCGGTGGTGCGCTCTTCGAGACCGGGGGTCGCGGCACCGAACGGCTGGGGCAACTGATCGACACGGTGCGCACGGCCGCCGGGCAGCCGCCGTTCCGGGTGCTGCTGGCCACCACCGACGCGCCGGCCCGCCTGCCGGAAATGCTCGACCTGCGCGTGGACCTGCTGGACACCGGCGCCGAGGCGCGGCTGACCTTCACCTACAGCAGCGACCTGTTCGACGCGCCCACACTCGGCGACCACGCGGACCGGTTGGTGCGGATCCTGCACGCCGTAGCCGCCGACCCGTATCGGATCGTGGGCGATATCGATCTACTCGCCCCCGGCGAACGCGATCTGGTGCTGCGGGAATGGAACAGCGGCGGGGTCCGGGTACCGGCGGTGACACTGGTCGACCTGATCGAGGCCCAGGCCCGGCTGCGGCCGCGCTCGCCGGCGGTCCGGTGCGGTGGGGCCGTGCTGAGTTTCGCGGAACTGCTGAGCCGGTCGTATCAGGTGGCACGTGCCCTGATCGCGGCCGGGGCGGGCCCGGAAACACTGGTGGCCGTGGCGGTGCCGCGGACCGAGGACTTGCCGGTCGCGCTGCTCGGCGTGCTGCTGTCCGGTGCCGGTTACCTGCCGATCGACCCCACCGGTCCGCGAGAACAGGCGGAATCCGTTCTTTCCGACTTCTATCCGGTCGCCGTCCTCACCACCGCCGCCGAGCGTGACGCGATCCCGGCCGTGCACGCGCCGGTGATCCTGCTCGCCGATACCGTGAACCGGTCCACCGAGCCGGTCACCGATGCCGACCGCCGGGCGCCGCTGCGCCCGGACAACCTGGCCTATGTGGTCCACACCTCCGGCTCCACCGGTGTCCCCAGAGCTGTGGCGGCGGCGCACCGCAATGTGGTGGAACTGTTCGCCAACACCCAGCTGCTGTTCGAATTCGACGACACCGATGTGTGGACCCTGTTCCACTCGATCGGCTTCGACTTCTCGGTGTGGGAACTGTGGTGCGCGCTGGCCAGTGGCGGGTCGGTGGTGGTGGTCGACGGGCCCACCGCGAGCTCACCCGAAGAGTTCCGGGAACTACTCGTCCGCGAACGGGTCACCGTGCTCAACCAGACGCCCTCGGCCTTCTACCGGCTCGCCGAGGCCGACCGGCTCGCCCACACCGCCCGCGCGCTCGCCCTGCGCTATGTGGTGTTCGGCGGCGAGGCGCTGGACCTGCGCCGGCTGCGGAGCTGGTACGAGCGGCACGGCGGACCCGAAACGGACGGTCCGTGGCTGGTGAACATGTACGGCCTCACCGAGACCACCGTGCACGTCTCCTTCCTGGCACTCGACGAGAAGCTGGTGGACAATCCCGCCGGCGTGATCGGCCGTGCGCTGCCCGGTCTGGACGCGTTCGTCCTCGACGAGCGTTTGCACCCGGCGCCGGTCGGGGTGCCGGGCGAGATCTATGTATCGGGACGGCAACTGACCCGCGGCTACCCGAACAGCCCGGGCCTCACCGCCACCCGCTTCGTGGCCGACCCGTTCGGCGCACCGGGCTCGAGGATGTACCGCAGCGGTGATATCGGCCGCTGGGCCGCTTTCGGTGGTCGCGCCGACCTGGAATACGCCGGTCGCGCGGACGCGCAGGTGCAGCTGCGGGGGTTCCGGATCGAACTCGGTGAGGTCGAGTCGGCCCTGCTGCGCTGCCCGGGGGTTGGCCGGGCGGTCGCGCTGGTGCGTACCGACGCGGTGGCCGGAGAGCGGCTGCTCGGTTACGCGGTGCCTGCCGCGGAGCAGGAGGTGGTGCTCGACCCGGTACTGCTGCGCGAACAGGTCGCCGAGTTCTTGCCCGAATATATGGTTCCCGAGGCGCTGGTCGTCGTCGAAGAACTGCCGCTGACCGCGCACGGAAAGCTGGACCGGGACGCACTGCCGGTTCCGGCGGTGGCCGGCCGGGCGCCCTACACCGCCCCGGCGGGCCGGGTGGAAACCGTGGTGGCGGAGGTGTTCGCCGATCTGCTCGGTGTCGAAGATGTCGGCGCCGAGGACGATTTCTTCGTGCTCGGGGGTAATTCACTGACCGCCACCCGTGCGGTGGCCCGGATCAACAAGGCGCTGTCGGCCGAACTCGCGGTCCATGAGCTGTTCGAGGCGCCGACAGTGGCCGCGCTGGCCGCGCGAGTGGTCCCCGCGGTGCTCCCGCCGGTGGAACGACCGGTCTTGGCGCGGGTCGATCGGCCCGAACGAATCCCGCTGGCGCCCAGACAGTATCGGTGGTGGCCGGGCGACCGGCTCGCGCCGGATTCGGCGGCCCACAATATTCCGCTCGCCATCGGACTCAACGGCGCGCTCGATACCTCCGCGCTGCGCTACGCCCTGTCCGATGTGCTGGAACGGCACGAGGTGCTGCGCACCCGCTATCCCGGCGGTCCGGACGGTGTGCCGTATCAGGAGATCCTGCCGGTGGCGCAGGCGCTGCGCGGCGGCCTGGAATCGGAGGACACCGCGGACGCTCTCGGCCGGATCAGCGAATTGCTCGCGGCCGGTTTCGATGTCACCACCCAGGTGCCGGTGCGCGGGTTGCTGCTCACCACCGGCCCCGACCGGCATGTGCTGGCGCTGGTCGTGCACCGCATCGCCGCCGACCCGGCCTCGCTCGCACCGCTGGCGCGCGATCTGATGACCGCGTACCTGGCCCGCGTCGGCGGGGAATCGCCGCGCTGGTCACCGCTGTCGGTCCAGTACGCCGACTATGCGATCTGGCAGGGTGCGGTACTCGGTGCCGGTGCCGACGAGAACTCGGTCGCGGCAGCGCAATCGGGGTACTGGCGCGACCGGTTGCGCGGCGTGCCGGCGGAGCCGGGGCTGCCGCTGGACCGGCCGCGTCCGGCGATGCCCTCGCTGCGCGGTGGCACCACGGGTTTCGCCGTACCCGCCGAAGTACACGAGGGACTGGACCGGCTCGCCCGGGATCGCGGCGCCACGCTGTTCATGGTGTTGCACGCCGCGGTGACGGTGCTGCTGCACCAGCTGACGGGCGCGGAGGACATCGCGGTGGGCACCCCGGTCGCCGGCCGGGGCGAGCGGGCGCTCGGCGACCTCGTCGGAATGTTCGCCAATATTCTGGCCTTGCGTTCGCGCGTCGACACCGCCCGGCCGTTCGCCGAACTGCTCGATGAGACACGGGATGCCGACCTGTCGGCGTTCGACCATGCCGAGATCCCGTTCGAACAGGTCGTGGAGGTCGTGGCGCCGGATCAGGTCACCGCGCGCAGTCCACTGGTGTCCGTACTGCTGGCGGTGGGCGACGGAGAGCAGCTCGCGCTGAAACTGCCGGGCCTGTCCGTGTGGTCGCTCGATTGCCGGGAGCTCACCGCCACATTCGATCTGCGGGTGGATATCGATCCCGGCCGCGATGCCGACGGTGCGCCCGCGGAGCTACACACCGTACTGACCTATCCCACGGATCTCTTCGACGAAGAGACGGTGCGGTCGTTCGGCCACCGGCTGCGGCGGATCCTCACCGCGGTCGCCGCCGACCCCTCGGTGGCGGTGGGCGATATCGGCCGTTCGGAAGCCCCCGAGCGTCCGCGCGCACTTTCCCCCGCCGAGCAGTCGGTACCCGCCGCGACCGCGGGCACCGCGCTGGCGCAGACCCTGAGCGCTTCGGTGGAGGACGATCCGGACGGTCCCGCGGTGGTGTGCGGCGAGACGGTGGTGAGCTATCAGGAGCTCGACGCGCGGTCCTCACGACTCGCGCGGGTGCTGATCGCGCGCGGATACGGGCCGGGTACCGGCCTGGTGAGTGCGCTGGAACGCGGAGTGGACGCGGTGGTGGCGACCTGGGCGGTCCTCAAGGCGGGCGCCACCCTCGTGGCCGCCGACGCCGTGGAGGTCGCGACGGCCGCGGACCTGGTGGTCGCGGCCGGACTGGCCGTGGGCGGGGCACCGGCCGCGCCCGACCTCGAATGGCTGCTCCTCGACGATCCGGTGCTCGCCGCGGAGATCGCCGCCGAATCGCCACGCCCGGTCACCTACGCGCACCGGGCGCGACCGCTTCGCGGCAGCGATCCGGTCGTGGTGGACGGTACCGGCCGGCAGGTGAGCTACGACCAGCTGGCCACCGCGGTGAACCGGGTGCACACCCGCACCGGCCTCACCTACGAGGCCAGGACCTACCGCGCCGGCCGTGGCGACAGTGCGTCGGCGGTACTGGAAACAGTGGCCGCCGGCGCCGCGGGCGCCTCGGTGGTGCTGCTTCCGGCAGCGCGGCCGGACGCCACCCCGGCGGGTGAGTGGATCACGCATCTGTGGTCCGACGGTGCCGGTCTGGCGGTCCTCGACCCCGGCGCCCTGGAGGACCTGACCACGCTCGTCCTCGACGAGCAGGAGGAGCCGGGCCGGGCCTGGTCCGGCATCGGGACGGTACTGGACCTGCCCACGCTCCTGAGCTGAGCGGGGCCGGGACGATTTCTTGCCCGCCGCGGACTGTTTCGGTGCCGTGAGGCCCGGACGTGCCGCCGGGGCCGGATTTCGCGGGGTGTAGCTGTGCGCGGCCTCGACCGGTAACCTGCCGGGTGCCATACCGGGTACCGGCGCATTGTGGCAGGCTGCTGTCCAAGCTGCGGCACGGCAGGGCGCGGCGGTGAAGTGCGATAGGCAGGCGAGGCGGACAGATGGATGCGGTAGTCGGTCAGCGGTGTGACCACCTCCGGAGGGCGAAAACGGTATGACGCGGCCAGTCCGGACCCGGCCCCACCGAACCCGGCGGCCCCGCGTGACCACCCTTCCGCAGCTGATCGCGAACGCTGTCGAGACCAATCCCGACGGTGCGGCGCTCGTCCTCGCCGACGGCACCGGCCCGCTGGAGCAGGTCAGTTATGCCGACCTGGACGCCTGGTCGAGCCGGCTGGCACGGTCGCTCATGGCGCGCGGTATCGGTCCGGAGGATCTGGTGGCCGTGGCCATCCCGCGTTCGCTGGACGCGGTGCTGGCGGTCTGGGCGGTGGCCAAGACGGGTGCGGGGTTCGTGCCGATCGATCCCGCCTATCCGCCGAACTGGATCGCGCATCTGCTGGTCGATGTCGGCGCCGTCTACGGTCTGGCGGTCTCCTGGGTCCGTAACGAACTCCCCGACGAGATCGAATGGTTGCAGGTCGACACGGTCGACGCCGCCCGCTCGCTGGAGCAGTTCTCCTCGGAACCGGTCACCTACGCCGACCGGATCCGTCCGCTGCGGGCCGAGCATCCCGCCTATGTCAGCTATGTCAGCGACGGTGAGGCCTCACCGGACGGTGTGGTGGTCACCCAGGCCGGGTTGTCGGGTCTGTGCGCCGAACAGCAGGGCCGCTTCCGGGTCGAACCCGAGGACCGCACGCTGAACTTCGCGCCGCTCCCCTCGGATTCGGCCGTCCTCGAACTGCTGCTCGCTCTCGGTGGCGCCGCGACCATGGTGGTGGTCTCGCCACTGGTGTCCACAGCGGACGAATTGACCGAACTGCTGCGTCGCACCGGTGTCACCCATGCCTATCTGACACCCGAAGCGCTGGAGGTGATGGATCCGGCGGGGCTGGACGAACTGGGTGTGGTGATCGCCGGCCGCCGGCCGTGCCCGCCCGAACCGGTGTCGCGCTGGGCGATCCCGGTCGCCGGCGGGGCGACCCGGGTGCTGTACCAGGGTTACGGACCGGCCGAGGCCACGATCATGACCAATATCAGCACCGCGCTGACCCCCGGCCGGGCACCGACCGTGGGTGCGCCGATCCGCGGTGTGACGGCCCACATCCTGGACGGACAGCTCGCGCCGGTGCCCGCCGGTTCAGTGGGGGAGCTGTACCTCGGCGGTCCGCAACTGGCCCGCGGCTATCACCGCCGGCCCGGGCGGACAGCGCAATTGCTGGTCGCCGACCCGTACGCCGACGACGGTTCCCGGCTCTTCCGCACCGGTGACCTGGTGCGCCG
Source organism: Nocardia sp. NPDC004568 (assembly GCF_040609955.1). Classification (NCBI taxonomy): domain Bacteria; kingdom Bacillati; phylum Actinomycetota; class Actinomycetes; order Mycobacteriales; family Nocardiaceae; genus Nocardia; species Nocardia sp. NPDC004568. Next base: position 20,587 of record NZ_JBEXLL010000056.1, on the reverse strand, counting down.
CGCCGACGACGGCGAGCTGGAATATGTGGGCCGGGTCGAACTGCCGGCCCTCTCGGATGCCACGGGCCCGAGATCTCTGGATACACCGGGGGTCGCCGTCGTCGAAGCGGCCGCGGATCCGGAGGTGGCGCTCGACGAATCGCCGGCCGACTTCGAACAGAGCCTGCCGATCCGGGAAGTCGCGGCTCTGCCCGGGACATCCGATCTCCCGGCCGCCGAAGCGGAGCCGCCGGTCGCGGAGAACACCTTCGCCGGCTACGGCTACGGTCTGTCCCATCAGGAACCCGTCGCCGATGCGGCGCCCGTGTCGCCCGCGCGCGGACTGTCCGGGGAGGACAGCAGGCTCGCGTCCGAGCGGCGCGATATGGAACTGCCCGGCCGCGGCTACCTGGATATGCCCGACCGTTCACATCCCTTGGGCGCGCGCGGCGCCCGGGCCGCGGAAACCGCCTCTCCCACGGCGGAGACGAACGAACTCGCGGATCCGGACGCCGGCTCCTGGCCGAGCGGCAGCCGGCAACTGCCCGCGGCGAGTGACTCCCAGACCTCCCGCGGGAGTTCGTTCCGGGCGGCCGGTGACGCGCTGGCGTTCTACGAGAACATGCCGGAGGGCGCCGCCGCCCCGCGCCCGGAGAACCGGGGACCGAGCCCGGCCGTACTACCCGCCACCCGCCCGGAGCCCGGGGCCGCGGAGTTCCCGTTCGGCGCCCGGGACAGCAATGCCCGGAGCCCGCTCTGGCCCGAGGCCGCCGGTGCCGCGGCGGAACATCCGGCGCCGGAACCGGTGTCGGCGCCCGACGACCGCACGGCACAACGACCGGATTCCATCCCGCTCTCGCCGGGGCAGCTGCGGTTGTGGGAGCGCAACCGGTTCACTCCCGAAGAAGGCGTCGACACCGTCACCGCCGCGATGACCCTGACCGGCACCTTGGACGCGGCGGCCATGCAGGCCGCCGTCGCCGATGTGGTCGACCGGCACGAAACGCTGCGCACCGTCTACCCGGAAGTCGGCGGTACACCGCATCAGGTGGTCCTGCCGCGTGAGCGGGCTGTCCCGGAGGTCGTCGCCGAACCGGTCACCTCCGCCGAACTGGCCGGCTGGCTGCAGGCACTGTCACGGACCGATTTCGATGTCGCCGATCCCGAGCAGGTGCCGGTCCGGTTCGCCCTGGCCGAAACCGGTCCCCGCGAACATGTGGTCGCGGTGGTCGTGCACCGCATCCTCGCCGACGAGGTGTCGGCCGGGCTGCTACTGCGGGACCTGCTGCGCGCATTCCTGGGCCGGCGCAACCGGTCGCGGCCGCTGTGGCAGCCGCTGTCGGTGCAGTATCTGGACTATTTCCTGAGCCGGCAGGCCGAACTCGGCGACAGCACCGATCCGGACTCGCTCGCCGCGGCGCGGCTGGCGTTCTGGCGTGAATACCTGGCCGGGTTGCCGCCGCGGCTGGAGATTCCGGCCGCCGGCGGCCGTTCCGGCGCCACGGGCTACGGCGTGCACGGTTTCGAGATCGGCACCCGCACCCATCGGCGGATCGCCGATATCGCCCGCCGGGGTGAGGTCTCCGAATTCATCGTGGTGCGCGCGGCGTTCGCGGTGCTGCTGGCCCGCTCGGCCGCCGTCACCGATATCGTGCTCGGCAGCTCGGTGCGTGGGCACGACGAACGCGAACTCGACGACGCGATCGGCCCCTACGCCAACACCGTCGTCCTGCGCACCCGCATCGACCCCGCGGAGTCCTTCCTCGACCTGGTCGCGCGGGTCGCCGAATCCGATCGCGCGGCATTCGCCCACGCGGATCTGCCCTTCGAGATCCTGGACGCGGCGATCGGCGCCGGTGCGCCGCTGTTCGATATGGCGATCGCGTTACGGCACAACGATGTGCCGCGCCTGGAGATGCCGAGCCTGTCCACCGAGCCGATCGAGATGGCGAACTCGTCCGCCGAGTGCGGTTTGCGGCTGGTGATCGATCCGCACCGCGCGCCCGACGGTTCCCCGGACGGGATCGCGGCCGCGGTGCACTACGCGGCCGACCGGTTCGATATCGCCACCGTCACCGAATTCGCCCGCAGGCTGCAGCGCGTGCTCACCGTCGCCGGTGGCGACCCGGACAGTCCGGTCGGCGATATCGACCTGCTGTCCCGGGCCGATCTGGATCGGTTGCTGGTGGTCTGGAACGACACCCGGTATCCGGTCGCGCCGGATCTGCTGCTCGACGGTTACCGCCGCACCGCGGCCACCCGCCCCGATACCGTGGCGGTGGCCGACGCGGAATCCGAGCTCACCTATCAGGAATTCGACGCTCGGGTGAACCGGCTGGCACGGCGTTTGATCGAGGCCGGTGTCGGCACCGAGACCCCGGTGGCTGTGGCGCTGCGGAACTCCACCGAACTGCTGGTGGCGATCTACGCGGTGCTGACCGCCGGCGGCGTCTGCCTGCCGCTGGACCCCGACGATCCGGCCGGCTGGAACGCGCGGATCGTCGACCTCGCCGGACCGGCCTGTGTGCTGGTGGCCCCGGCCGACGAAGCGCGGCTCGCGGCCGCGGTGGAAAACACCGCCCGGCCGCCGATCATCGTGACCGGTGCCGAGGATCTCGCTCGCCACGCCGCCGATCCGGTGCGCCCGGAGGAACTGATCCGGCCGGTACGTCCCGGTCACGCGGCCTATCTGCTGTGCGCCTCGGTGTCGGCGGACGGGCCGGAACTGGCGGTGCTCTCGCACGCTGCGATCAACAACCAGATCACGCTGATGCTCGCCCAGTATCCGATGGGTTTCACCGACGTCTACCTCCAGCGGAATCCACCGACCCGCGACACCTCGCTGTGGGGTACTTTCCTGCCGCTGCGCGCCGGCGCGGAACTGGCCCTGGCCCCGGCCGGGGCGGAGGATCCGGAAGGTATCGCCGCGACGATCGCCGCGCGGGCCGTGACGGTCAGCGATTTCGGGCCCGGCGAACTCGCCGCGTTCGCCGAGCATGCCGATCCGGGCCCGGTGCGCAGTCTGCGTGAGGTGTTCGTGACCGGCGGTCCGCTGGCGCCGGAAACCGCGCGGGCGGTACGGGAACGTTGCGGTGCGCGGGCGCAGAATCTGTACGGGACCGCGGAAACCGCGGTGTCGGCGACCTCCTGGCCGGCGGCCGGGTCGGCCGATCGATCGGTGCCGATCGGCCTGCCGCAGTGGAACACCCGGGTCTACGTTCTGGATTCGCGGTTGCGGCCGGTCCCGCCCGGGGTGCCCGGTGAGCTGTACCTGGCCGGTGACCAGTTGGCCCGCGGATACCTCGGCCGGCGCGGCCGCACCGCGGACCGGTTCGTGGCCAACCCCTTCGGCTACGGCCAGCGCATGTACCGGACCGGCGACCTGGTGCGCTGGCGCGATGCCACCGCCACCACCCCGCAGCGACTCGACTACCTGGGCCGCACCGATGACCAGTTCGGTTACCGGGGGCACCGGATCCGTCCGGCCGCGGTCGCGGCCGCGCTGCGCACCCTGCCCGGTGTCGCCGCGGCCGCGGTGCTCACCCGCGGCAGCGGTCCGTCCTTGTCGTCGGCCGCGCGTCCCGGCGCCCGCCTGGTCGCCTACATCGTTCCCGAGCAGGCCGGGACCGAACCGGATGTCGTACAGATCCGGGCGGCCCTCGCGCAGACGATGCCCGCAGATCTGGTGCCGTCGGCTTTCTCGGTGGTCGAGCAGATTCCGCTCACCGTCGCCGGCACACCTGATCGGGACCGGCTCCCGGACCCCGACGACATCGCCCCGCTGCCGCCGGACCCGGGTCCCTGGGCCGCGGACGCGCTCGTCGAGACCACCGGCGCGCCCGATGCCGCGGCGACCACACCGGCCCGACCGCAACCGCAGCGGACCGAACCCGCCGGTGCCACGCCGGCCCCGTTCACCGGCGCCGCACCGGAGGCCACCGGTGAGCTGCCCGTGACCCCCACCGCCGCCCGGCTGCTGGACAATCCCGTGCCCGGCGTCGAGGTCCGGTCGGTGGTGCTGGATCTACCGGCCGACCAGCCGCTGAGCCGGACCGAGATCGCGGTGCGGTCGCTGATGGCCCGGCATCCGATGCTGTCGGCCCGGCTCGACACCGGCGAACGGCCACCCGTTCTGCGGATTCCGCCGCGGGAGCAGCGGGGCGAGCGTCAGTACTGGTGGCTCGGCCCGGAATCCGGTGAGAACACCGTGGCCACCGACGACGTGGTGCAGGCGGCCGCCGACGCGCTCGACCCCGCGACCGGCCGCAATATCCATTTCGTCGTCACCGGTACCGAACCGGACCGGCGGCTCGTGGTGGTGGCCAACGGACTGGCCGTCGACGACCGCTCGTGGCGGATCGTCATCGACGAGCTGATCGCCGGGTGGACCGGCGCCGAACTCGCCGCGGCCGCCCCCGAGAACAAACTGCCGCAGCTGGTGCACGCCCTGGACGCGCGCGCCCGCTCCATCGAACTCCTGGACGAGTCCGGCTGGTGGCGGCGCAACCTGGCCGGCGCGCAGATCGCGGCCCCGCTCGGGACCGCCGATCTCCGGGTCCGCCGTCGGGTCTCGCTGGCCATCACCGCCGAGGGCACGGCCGCGGTGACCGCCGCGGCCGGTGCCTACGGGGCAACCGTGCCCGAGGTGCTGCTGACCGCTGTCGCCGTCGCCCTGCACACCGGTGCCCAGGGTAAGGTCGCCCGCGCGATCGGCTCGCTGGTGCGCTGTGACGCCGACGCCCGATCGTTCGCGAACGGCACCGGCGACCTGGTCGGCGGATTCGCCACGGAATTCCCGCTGTCGGTCCGGATCGCCGATATCGATACCACCGAAGCACTGGTCGGGGGGCCCGCCGCGGGCAGTGCCCTGGTGCAGATCCGTGACCTGTACCGGTCGGTACCCGACGGCGGCGCGGGATACGCGCTCCTGCGCCATCTGAACCCGGAGACCACCGCCGAATTCGCCGCCGCCGAATCCGGCCGGCTCACCCTGCGCTACCGGGATCTGCGCCCGGCCCGGGTGCACACCGACGGCCCGGCCGACGGCGTCCCGCTGGCGCTGACCGTCGACGCCACCGACGACGGGCTGCTGTGCCGGTTCGACTACGCGACCGACGTCTTCGCCGGGGAGGATGTGAAGACCTTCGCCGAGCACTGGGTCCGCGCGCTCGGCGGTCTCGCCGAACACGGTTTGCGCCCGGACGCCGGACCCGCGGCCACACCGCAACCCACGTCCGCGCCCCGACCCGGGGCGGAGCCGGAGACCGCGTATGCGCCGGATCCGGTGCCCGACGCGGAGGTCACCTCACTGCTCCGCCCGGTCACCGGCATACCGGATACCGCGCCGCGCGAGCCCGGCCCCGGCACGCTACCGCGAGGTCACGCTCACCCCGCGGCCGCCGCGGACCCGCTGCCGGACACCGCCGGCGCACCCGCCCGAGGCGAACCGCCGCGGCGGCGGGTCCCCGACGCGGAGACACCGGCTCCGGGTACGCACGCCGCGGCGGCCGGGACCGGGCTTCCACAACGTCGCTCGATCACCGGGGACGGCGCGCCCGCGCAACCGGAGCCGACCGCGCCCCCCGCGCGCGACACGACGCTCCCGGCGGAGCTCGGAACCGGCGCGGGCGGTACCGATTCGGCCGCGACATCGTCACCGTCCTCGCTGCCGCAGCGTCGTCGGCGACCGGAGGTGGATTCGGCGGCGGTAGCCGATCCCGACGCGGTGCCGCTGCCGCAGCGCCGCTCGGGGTTCGACGTGGACGCTGTCGGTCCGGCGGATTCGTCGCCGCAGCGTCGTCCGGGGTTCGACGTGGACGCTGTCGGTCCGGCGGATTCGTCGCCGCAGCGTCGTCCGGGGTTCGACGAGGGTTCCGCCGGCCCGCCGGATTCGGGCTCGGTCTCGCTGCCGCAGCGTCGCCCGGGACCGTCGGATTCGTCGCCCGACGCCGCGGCGCCGGAACCGGCTGTCCGGTCCGCCGCCCTGCCGCAGCGCCGGTCCCGGCACGACAGTGGTCCGACCGGTGAGCAGGACCAGGCCGCCGAACCCTCGGCGATGCCGCAGGATGGGCCTCGGTACGGCGGTGGCTCTGTCGCCGAACCGGCGGCCACCGTCGATCCCACGCCGCCGCTGCTGCCCCGGCGCCGACCCGACGCCACCGGGCAACCGGAACATCCCGGAACAGAAGCGGATCCGCCCAACGCTTCCGCGACACCGGGACTGCCCCAGCGTCGTCCGCGGCACGACAGCGGCTCGCCCTCGGAAGCAGAAGCGGAACCGGCCGGGGTATCCGAGCCGTCACCGGCGTTGCCGCAGCGCCGCTCTCGGCTCGGTGCGCAGCCCGGCGCCGATTCCGCGGCGCTTCTTTCCGAGCCCGTGTCCACCGCGAGCGGGTTCGGCCGGGAACCGCTGCCGGAGTACCGCTCCGCCACGGAAGCGGGACCCCCGCCCGCCGACACCGCCGCCGGTTCGGCGAGCGCCCCGGCGCTGCCGCAGCGCGGCACGGCGGAAGCCGACGGTCCGGCCGCCGGAACCGCGGCCGCCCCGGATCCGGCCCCGCTGCCGCGACGCGCGCCGCGCGATGAGCTCGAATCGGCGCCGGTCGAGCTCCCGCCGGCATTGCCGCGCCGCCGACCGCAACCCCTGCGGGACGAGACGGCGTCGTCCGAACCGCGCGACTGGACTCTGAAGCGCTCGAAGCCCGCGGCCCCCGCGCCCGCAGCGGCGGACACCCCGGGGCCCGAGCTCACCGCGGACCCGGAGCCGACCACCTTCCTGCGGCCGATCCCCGATGTGGAGACGACCGCCTACATGTCTCCGGTCACCGACCTGGCCGCGCGCGACGACCAGAGCACCCTGCTGTCGCTGTTCGACGAACAGGTGAGCCGGACCCCGATGGTCCCGGCCGTGCGGCAGGGCGCGCGGGTGCTCGGTTACAGCGAGCTGGACCGCAAGTCCCGGGCGCTGGCCGTGGAACTGATCCGCTTCGGCGTCGGCGCCGGAACCCTGGTCGCCGTGGCCATGCGACCCGGTATCGACCTGGTGGTCGCGGTCTGCGCGGTACTGCGCGCGGGCGGCGGATATGTGCCGGTCGATCCCGGTCGCCCGGCCGCGGAGGTCGACGAGTTGCTGGCCACGGCGGCCCCGATCTGTGTGCTGAGCACCTCGGACGAGGGCTTCACCACCGGTACCGGTATCTCGGTGGTCGCCATCGACCTGCTGTATCTGGACCTGCCCACCGACCCGTCCACCGACCCGTCCGTCGCCGCCGACGACCTCGCCGATATCCGCTACGTCCCGGGCGGTACGGCCGGTGTCACGAGCACCCACCGGCAACTGGTCGAGAGACTGCGGCGCGCCCAGCGCAGCCACCCCTACGATTCGTCGGACCTGGTGCTGCACGCGGCGCCGACCGTCACCGACGTCACGCTGTGGGAGCTGTTCCGGCCGCTGCACCACGGCGCCCAGATCCTGATGCCCGATCATCCGGGCCGGGCCGCCGACCTGTCCCGTTCGATCGCCGCCCACAAGGTGACGATCGTGCACGTGGTCCCGTCCCTGCTGGACCGGTTCCTCGATTCGGTGACCGACGGCGGCGGCCGCGCCGCGCATCCCAGCCTGCGCCGGGTCGTCGTGGACGGCGCCGCGCTCCCGCCCGGCGGCGTCGAACGATTCACCACCGTGCTGCCCGGCGCGGAACTGGTGATCTGGTACGGCCACAACGAGACGGGTGTGATCACCGTGGGGTCGGTCGGCGGGCGGCCGGTCACCAACGACCGGGTGTATCTCCTGGACGAGCAGTTGCGTCCGGTACCGCCGGGCGCCGTCGGCGAGATGTACATCGGGGGTCCGCAGCTGGCCCGGGGCTATCACGCCGCGCCCGCGGAGACGGCTTCGCGGTTCGTCGCCACCGGCGGTGGTGGACGGTTGTTCCGGACGGGGGACCTGGTGCGTCGTCGAGACGGTGTGCTGGAATATCTCGGGCGTGTCGAACGCGTCGGCGGGTCGCTCATGAGCGGTTCCCGGCGTGGCGGGCATGATTGACCCGGCTGTGCGGTGGCCCGGACCACCGAGCCCGGTCGGCGGCGGTATGAGATCCCACGGTCCGGTCGACCGTAACGGGACATCCGAGCAACGCTACGGTAACGATATGTCCGCGAGGTACGACTACAGCGACAGAACCCCAGGGGTGGGTGAAGCCGGCCCCGTTACTGTGAGGCGTTCGGGTCCTGGAGCCGGTTGTTGCGGTGCGGGAAGAGCCCGGATGAAATTTCGAGACGAAGCGAAGGTGCGAAATTGATACGTCGACTCACCCGGCGTGGCGGGAGGCGCGCCGCGGCGATGGTCGCGGCCACGGCAGTGCTGACCGGTGTGATGACCGGCCTGGGCGGTAGTACCGCCGGGGCGGATCCGATCATCGAATCCAAGACGCTGCTCGCCGACCCCACCGCGCCCGACGGGTCACGCATCGTCAAGGCCGAGTACAAGGACGACCGCAATCTGCGGCTGTACGTGAACTCGGTGGCCATGGACAAGGATATCGTCGTCGACGTCCAGCGTCCGGCCGACGCCTCGGTGCCCCGGCCGACTCTCTACCTGCTCAACGGTGCCGGTGGCGGCGAGGACTCGGCCTCCTGGCAGGCCCAGACCAATACGCTCGAATTCCTGTCCGACAAGAACGTCAATGTGATCCAGCCCATCGGCGGTGCCTGGAGTTACTACACCGACTGGATCAAGGACGACCCGGCGCTGGGCCGCAACAAGTGGAAGACCTTCTTCACCGAAGAGCTCCCGCCGCTGGTCGACGGCGCGCTGGGCACCAACGGTGTGAATGCCATCGCCGGTCTGTCCACCTCGGGCACCACCGTGCTGGCCCTGCCGATCGCCAAGCCCGGGCTCTACAAGGCGGCCGCCGCCTACAGCGGTTGCGCGCAGACCAGCGACCCGGTCGGTTCGGAATTCGTCAAACTCACCGTGAACACGTGGGGTGGCGGGAACACCGACAACATGTGGGGTCCGCAGGGCTCGCCCGAATGGGCCGCGAACGACCCCTACGTGCACGCCGAGGGCCTGCGCGGTCTCGAACTGTACGTCTCGACCGGTAACGGCCTGCCCGGCCGCTGGGACACCTTGAACGGCCCGCACACTCTGCCGGGCTCCTACGGGCTGGCCAACCAGATCCTGGTCGGCGGCGTCATCGAGGCGGGTACCAACTTCTGCACCCACAACCTGAAGACGCGGCTGGATTCGCTCGGCATCCCGGCCACCTTCAACTTCCGTGACTCGGGTAGCCACTCCTGGGGTTACTGGGAGGACGAGTTCAAGGTTTCGTGGCCGGTCCTGGCCCGCGGCCTGGGCCTCTAGTCCCACCGCTGTTCCTCGCGCCCGTGCCGGGGCGGCCACGCGCCGCCCCGGCACGGGCTTTCTCGTATCTCGGCCGCCGTGTACCGGGGCCCGTGCGGCCTCGGGCCGGGTCCGCTCCGGCAGCGCTCGGCACCCTCCGGCCGTCATCTCCATTACGGAAAACACCCGCCCTGCCGGTGGCAGGACGGGTGTTCGTGGTCGCAGTTCGCCTACTCCGCGAAGACCGCCTTGCGTTTGCCGAGCATGGCGCCGGCGCCTTCGAAGAAGTCGGGGGATCGCAGCAGTTCGACCTGACCGGCCTTCTCGTCGGCCAGGGCGGAGTCCAGCGCGCCGAGAGTGGCCCGGTTGAGGGCCTTCTTGGTGAGTTCGAGCGCGCGCCGCGGACCGTGGGAGATCTTCTCGGCGGCGGCCTCCACCGCGGCGTCGAGCTCCTCGGTGGTGGCCAGGACCTCGGTGAGCAGACCTTCGGCGCGCGCCGCGGGGGCCGGCAGGCGTTCGCCGAGCAGCGCCATCCGCGCGGCCAGCGGGCGGCCCGCGGCCGCGGCCACCAGCGCCGCGGCGCCACCGTCGGGCATCAGGCCGATATTGATGAACGCCAGCAGCAGGTAGGAGTCGGCTTCGGCGTAGACCAGGTCGGCGGCCAGCGCGATACCGACACCCACCCCGGCGGTGGCGCCCCGGAGGCGGACGACAACCGGTACCGGTAGGTCCACGATGGCGCGAACGAGCCGGTTGGCGGCGTCCATCACCTGGTCCGGGGTGATGCCGCGGGCGCCCTCCTCGGCGCTGGCGGCCAGATCGGCGCCGGTGCAGAAGTCGCCCCCCTCCCCGGTGAGGACGACCACGCGCACGGCTTTGTCCTGCGCGGCGGCGAGGAAGGTGTCACCCAGCGCGACCAGGGAGTCGTAATCGAGCGCGTTCTTGCGTTTGGGCTTGGTGAGGGTGACCCGCAGTATCCGGCCGTCCTGCACGGCGGAGAAACCCGCCGGCTGCGTGGTGGGGGAATCTGTGTTGACCATGCGCGCTCCATAGGGGGCCCTCCGGTGCCGACCGGGTGGCGAATAGCGGTTAACGTTGCGAATTGTGGTTAACTTAGGTTGACTTGTCGGGCGCTGTCAACACCGGCGGCGCCGCCGAGGCGAACGGAGAATGCATGGTCGCGGATAGCAGCCGGGTGGACCCGGTGCGCGTGCGTCCGGTCGACCGTGGCGCCGGCCAGGGCGGGCGGCGCCGGCCCAAGGACCGCAAGGTGCAGATCATGCGCGCCGCGGCCCGGGCCTTCAGCGAGCGTGGCTACTACCCGGTCGGCGTGGACGAGATCGCGGCCGAGGTCGGGATCTCCGGCCCCGCACTGTACCGCCATTTCGCCAATAAATACGCCCTTCTGGTCGCCGCCGCGGAGGAGGGCGCCCGGCAACTGCTCGAGGCCGCCCGGGCCGCCGACGAGCCGGAAGCGAAGCCGGACGAACGTCTCGACGCCCTCATCCGGGCAGTGGCCGAGCACACCATCGAGATCCGGCGCGAGGCGGGTCTGTACCGGTGGGAGGGCCGCTATCTGGAACAACCCGACCGCGCCCGCATCCGGACTCTCTACAACGAGATCAACGACACGCTGGCCGCGCCGATCGAACAGCTCCGCCCGGACGCCCCCCCGGAGGACATCGCGCTGCTGGCCGCGGCCGTACTCAGCGTGATCGGCAGTATCTCGGCCCATCGCACCGCGCTGTCCAGTGCCAAACTGCTGCCACTGCTGCACGATATGGCCTGGTCGATCGTGCGTACCGAACTGCCGCCCGCACCCGGGGCGGGCGAACCCGACAGCACCCCGCGCGGCCTGCCGGTCACCTCCAAACGCGAGCAGTTGCTCACCGAGGCGATCAAGATCTTCGGCCGCCGCGGCTACCACGAGGCCAGTATCGAGGAGATAGGCGCGGCCGTCGGGATCAACGCCTCCAGCGTCTACCGGTACTTCAGCAGTAAATCCGATCTGCTGGCGGCGGCCTTCCACCGCACCGGCGACCGGCTGGCCTTCGCCATCACCGAGGCGCTCGCCGAGGCGAGCGGGCGCGCCGACGCGGTGGACAAGATCGCCGACCGCTACGTCCGGCTCAGTTTCACGATGCCGGAGATCATGCCGGTGTACTACGCGGAATTCCCGAATCTGCCCCCGGCCGAGCAGCACAAACTACGGGCCATCCAGCGGCAGAACGTGCACGAATGGGCGAATCTGCTCGACGGTGATCCGACCGAGGCACGCTTCCGGGTGCATTCGGCGATCGGCCAGGTCATCGATGTGGGGCGGTTGATCCGCTTCGATTCCCGGCCCCAGCACATGGCCCGGGTGCACGCCCTCATGATGGCGGCCATGCTCGGTTCTCCGATTCGCTGACCGGCGGCGCGGGCGCCGAGGTGGCGCCGACCGTGACGCGGCGTCGGTCCTCCGCCGCGAGCCGCGTACTCGCCGGTTCGACGAGCCGATTGCCGGGAAGGGCTTGACCTTGCCCCAGGGGCAACGTTCGACCATCGTTCCATGAGCGAAATGGAACAGGAACTGGCCGAATTCGTCGCGGTGTCGGCAGCCGAACTCGGAGTGCCGGGTGTGGCGGTGGGTGTCTCGGTCGCGGGCCGGGAGTACATCGCATGCCATGGGGTGACCAGTGTGGACAACCCGCTTCCGGTGGATGCCGACACCGGGTTCGTCATCGGCTCCGTCAGTAAGACATTCACCGCCACCGCGCTCATGCGACTGGTCGATCAGGGGCTCCTGGAACTGGACGCACCGGTGCGCCAGTACGTTCCGGAATTCGCCGGACCCCACGTCGCGGCGCGTGCGGTGACCGTAGCGCAGCTGCTCAACCACACCGCCGGTATGGAATGGAAGCTGAGTACCGATACCGGCGAAGGGGAGGACGCGCTGGCCCGGCATGCGGAGCTGCTCGCGGCGGCGCCGCTGGTCGCCGAACCGGGCACCCGGGCGTCCTACAGCCAGGCCGGGTTCAATCTCGCGGGCCGGATCGTCGAGAACATCACCGGACAGACCTTCGAACGGGCCGTGGCCACTCTGCTGTTCGAGCCGCTGGGCCTCACGCACAGCGGCTACCTGCACAACGAGGTGATGACCCGTCGTTTCGCGGTCGGCCACAACACCGGCGACAACGGCGACCTCACGGTGGCCGCGCAGTGGAAGGACAACCGTTCCGACAATCCCGGTGGCGGGCTGGTGTCCTCGGTCGGCGATCTCCTGCGCTGGGCCCGGTTCCATCTCGGCGACGGCCGGGCCGCCGACGGTACCCGGATCATGGGCGCCGGCTCCCTGCACCGGATGCGGGAGCGGACGGTGGAACTGCGCGGCAGCACGCTGGGCGACGCGTTCGGCATCTGCTGGTTCCTGCGCGAGGTGGACGGCGTCGCGACCATCGGGCACGGCGGATCCGGCAACGGGCAGTTCGCCGAGCTGCTGCTCGTACCGGAGCGGGAATTCGCCGTGGTCGTGCTGTCCAATGCGGGGCCGGACGCGGGCCTCGAATTCGATCGCGCGGCGGTGCACTGGGCGCTGGAGCATTTTCTCGGGCTGCGGGAACACGACCCGGAGCCGCTACCGTACGACCCGGCGCGGGCAGCCGAGATCATCGGGGCCTACGAGAACGAGATGATGCGACTCACCCTGGAAACCGACGGCACCGCACTGGCGATCGGATGCGCCATCAAACCCGAGATCCGGGCGGCCGCGAATACCGAGCTGCCGCCCGACCTGCCGCCCGCGGCGCTCGGCCTGCTGCCCGAACCGCCGCGCGACTCCTCCGGCTATCGGCGTTACCGTGCCGAGGACGCCGTCGAACTGGTCAGGATCAGGACGCTGGCGCAGGCGGGAGTACCGCTGGCGCGGATCGCGGAATTGCTGGCCGCCGAGCCCGACGAGTTCGCGGCGGCGCTCGTCGAGATCGATGCCGGGCTCGCCGAACGCGCCGCGGCGATCCGGCGCACCCGGGCCCGGCTCACCGAGCTGGTCGGCGGCGATCGGCTTTTCGTCTCGGCCGAAGTCGCCGGGTATCTCGACCGGCTGCGGCGACTCGGTGCGAGCGAACGAGCGGTACGGATGGAACGCGATATCTGGATCCTGCTGCATTCGGTGGCGTCCGAGCAGGCGGCGGAGTGGGTCGCCGACAAGCCGGCCGCCCTGGACGATCCCGAGTTCGGGCTCCTGTACCTGGCTCACGATGTCGCGTTCGACTGGTCGCCCGACGATCCGCGGCTACCGGAACTGGCCGAGCGCACCGCGCGCTGGCTGGCGGAACGGGACGGCGCGCCGGGTCGTGCCGTCCTCGCCCTGGACCCGGAGCTGCTCCGGCTGGTGACCGGGTCGGTCGCCGGCACCTCACCCGCGTGGGATCGGCTCTCCTCCCTGGCGCGCGACCCGGCCGGGTGAGGGTGGCTGCCGGGTTGTGGCGACGGCCCTCTGCCGGGCGGCCGGACACCTCGGCAACCACGACGGCAGAGCGTTCTCCGCGACCGGCCGGGCGCCGGCGATGATTTCGCAGGGCGCCATTCGTCGTACGTGGTCGCCGCGCGTCCGGCCGGGGAATGCCGGCAAGCCGCCGGTCAGCCGTGCCGGAACCGGAAAACCGTGCGCGCCACCCGCAACCGCCGCACATTGCGATGGAAGCTGGACAGGCCCAGCGGTTCCCCGTACCGGTTGCGGGCGATGGACAGGGTCCGGCTGAACTCGCGGAGCCCGTGTACGCCGTGGCTGTGCCCCTGCCCGTATTCGCCGACCCCACCGAAGGGCAGCGCCGGAATACTGGCGTAGGTGGTGGCGGTATTGACCGTGACCACCCCGACCCGTAGCCGCTCGGCATAGACCTCGACCTCGGCGATATCGCGGGTGAACACCGAGACCGCGATACCGCGGCCGGCATCGTTGATCCGGTCCACCGCGTCGTCGAGGTCGCGCACTTTGTTCACGATGAGGACCGGGCCGATGCCCTCCTCGGTGATGGCGACGCTCTCCTCCGGTACATCGGCCAGCACGATGGGCTCGACGTAGGGTTCACGAATGGAATCCAGTCCGCCGACCACCGCGCGCCCGCCGCGCGCCAGGGCGTCGCGGACCTGTTTGCGCACCACCTCTGTCTGCGATTCCAGGATCATCGGCCCGTAGGACGAACGGCGGTCCGCGCCGGGCTTCAGGGCGCGCGCCCGCTCGACCACCAGGTCGAGGAACTGGTCGTAGACCGAGGCCGCGACATAGGCCCGCTGGACGCCGGTCGCGTTCTGGCCCGCATTGGCCATGGCCCCGAAGACCGCGGCGTCGGCGGCGTCGTCGAGTTTGGCGTCGACGTGCACGATCATCGCGCCTTTACCGGAGTTCTCGACCACCACCGGGGTCATGGTCTGGGAGCACAGCGAGATCACTTCGCGGCCTTCGGCTTCCGGCCCCGCGTACGCGATCTTGTCGACCCCGGCGCGGCACAGTGCGGCCACGGTCGAATCATCGCCGGTGACCGCCGCGAGAACGGGCTTGTCCGGGGCGATCTCGCGCCAGGTCTCGGCCAGCCACAGTCCGGTGCCGCTGGTCACCGCGTGCGGTTTGAAGACCACCGCGTTGCCCGCGGCCATGGCGTAGGCGATCGAACCCATCGGCGTGAACACCGGGTTCTGCCAGGGCCCGAGCACACCGATCACGCCCAGCGGCAGGTAGCCGACCGAGGCCCGCTGATTCCGGGTGAGCCAGTTGGAGGCCAGCGGTTTCCGGCTCAGCGCGGCACCGGCGTTACGGGCCGCCCAGTCCAGATTCTCCACGGCGAGCATGACTTCGATCGCCGCGTCGGCTTCGGGTTTGCCGGTTTCCTCGCGCAGGACGTCCACCAGTTGCGCGGCCCGGCGCGCGATGACCCGTTTCCACTCCAGCAGGAGCCGCTTACGGGTTCCGAAACCCGCTGTCGACCACCAGTTCTCGACTGTGCGCGCGGCATGGACCGCGCGTTCGAGGTCGCTGGGGCCGGCAACGGTATAATTGCCCACCACCTCGCCGGTACGGGGGTCGTGGGATGTGAGCACGCTCGGTCGGCCGGGTCCTCCCGAACGCGCCGCCACCTCGGGCTGCGCGGTATCGGCCATGGCACTCAGATTATGGTGGTGGCGTAGCGCCGACAAGGTACGAGCACTGCCCATGGACTGTCCCTGCGCCGCCGAGCAGGGGGGATGACCGGCCGCGTCGCTGCTGTGAGCAAAGGCGCATCTGGTTCGACCCGGAATGGGGTAGAAGGGCGCGCTCCGGCGCCCGCTATCCCAGCCGGTAACATCGCGCCCGGCGCCAGGGATCATCCAGGGGGTACCGATGCGCCGGTCACCCCGCCCGCCGATAAGGCCGACAGTGGAGAGTTGATGCCGAGTTCGAACGAAGCCGTGACAGCCGCCGGCGAGAATGCCCCGCCGCTTCGACCGGTGCATTCCCGCCCACCCGGCGCCGAGACGTCCAGGTACGGGAACGGCAGTGCCGCGCCGGCGCTCGCGCCCGTCCGGCCCCACGGTGCCGGACCCGCCTGGGCGGACGCCGTCCGCGTCGAGGGCATCACCAAATCCTTCGGTGATGTACAGGCGTTGCGCGGGGTGAGCTTCTCGGCCGCTCGCGGCACCGTGCTCGGCATCCTGGGGCCCAACGGCGCGGGCAAGACCACCAGCGTGAAGGTGCTGTCCACCCTGCTGCGCCCGGATTCCGGGAACGCGATGGTGGCCGGTCACGATATCCGTAAGGATCCCGCCGGGGTGCGCCGCTCGATCATGATGACCGGCCAGTACGCCGCCCTCGACGAAAACCTCTCGGGCCGGGAGAACCTGGAACTGTTCGGCCGGTTGATGGGCCTGAGCAAGTCGGCGGCGCGCAAGCGCGCGGACGCGCTGCTCGAGGAATTCGATCTCGTGGCCTCCGGTCGCCGCGCGGTGCGCCAGTACTCCGGCGGTATGCGGCGGCGGGTCGATATCGCCTGCGGCCTGGTGGTCCGGCCCGAAGTGGTATTCCTCGACGAACCGACCACCGGCCTCGACCCGCGTAGTCGGCAGGGTGTCTGGGACCTGGTGAGCGCATTGAAAGAGCAGGGCATCACCGTGCTGCTCACCACCCAGTACCTCGAAGAAGCCGATGTGCTGTCGGACAACATCATCGTGATCGACAAGGGCACTGTGATCGCGGAGGGTACCGCCGACGAACTCAAGGAGAAGACCGGCGGCAGCTACTGTGAGGTCGTCCCGCTGGACCCGACCCTACTCGCCCGGGCCGCCACGGCCCTGGGGGAACTGGTTCCGCCGGCGGTCGCCGCCGACCTCGCGGGGTCGGGGCGCCTCTCCATCCCGGCGCCCGACGGTGCCGCGACGCTGGCCGAGGCGCTGCGCCGGCTGGACGCCGCCGGAATCACGCTGGCCGATATCGCACTGCGCCGCCCTTCCCTCGACGACGTGTTCCTCTCCATCACCGGCCATGCGGGTGGCACCGAACAGCCGGGGAACACGGCATGAGCGAGTCAGGCCCGGAGGCGGTAGCGGAGCGTGGCCACGCAGGGCCCTCGCTCGTGCCCGATGAGCACCGCATGAGCGAGTCAGGCCCGGAGGCGGTAGCGGAGCGTGGCCACGCAGGGCCCTCGCTCGTGCCCGAGGGACACCGCATGAGCGAGTCAGGCCCGGAGGCGGTAGCGGAGCGTGGCCACGCAGGGCCCTCGCTCGTGCCCGAGAAACACCGCGTGAATGCTTCCGCGGTCGCCGCGCGCTCCCATCTGTTCGGCGACCTCCCCGGCACGCGGGTGTCCGCGTTCGCGCAGTGGTGGGCGCTGACCGGACGCGTCGTCTGGACCATGGTCACCAAGGGCGAGATGATCGCCGCGATCATCATGCCACTGGTCTTCACCGTCGGTTTCTATCTGCCGCTGCGCTATGTGATGCAGTTCCAGGGCATCGACTACGCGCAGTTCGTGATGCCGATCGTGGTGTTGCAGACCATGGCGTTCACCATGATGTCCAATGCGCAGCTGGCCGCCGTCGAGGCGCTCACCGGGTTCAGCACCCGGTTGCAGACCATGCCGATCGGTATGCTGGTCCCGCTGACCTCGCGGATCGCGGCCGGACTGTTCCGCTCGGTCGTCTCCTTGATCGCGGCCTTGATCTACGGCCACATCATCGGTTTCGAGTTCACCGCCGGCTGGGGCCAGACCGTCGGTTTCTGTGCTTTCGCCCTCGCCGTCGGGACCGTGCTGGCGGTCGGCGCGGACGGGCTGGGCAGCCTGACCAAGAGCCCCGCCTCGCTGAGCCAGGCGCTCACCCTGCCGACGCTGATCTTCGGCATGATGTCGTGCGGTTTCGTGCCCGAAACCGGCTTCCCCGAGTGGGTGCGGCCGTTCGTGCGCAATCAGCCGATCACCCAGTTCTCCTACGCGCTCCGCGATATGGCGAGTGACGGGGTGACCTGGGAGGTGCTGCGCGTGGGATTGTTCTGGCTGGTCGGCGCCGCGGCGGTGTTCACGCCGTTCGCGGTCTGGGCGAGTGTGAGGCGATCATGAGCGAGTCAGGCCCGGCGACGGTAGCGGAGCGTGACCATGGAGGGCCCTCGCTCATGACCGAAGGACACAGCATGAGCGTTGTCGAAGAACCCACAGCGACCGGAACCGAGGCGGCGTCGGTGCATATCGCCGCCCTCGACCTGCCACGGGTCACGCCACGGTCCGAGCGATCGCCGGTGGTGTGGGCGATACACAGTTGGATCCAGTGCAAACGGCTGCTGACGGCCTGGCTGCGCGATCCGGCCACCACCATCCAGACGATCGTGTACCCGGCGTTGACCCTGGTGATGTTCTGGATCGTGCTCGACGATTCCATCTCCGGTTTCACCGGTAAGCCCGCCATCTACGGCACCGTCCCGATGATCACCCTCGTCGCGGCGATGACGGGCGCGGTGGTCAGCGCGCTGGGCTTCAAGGTCGAGAAGGCCACCGGGCTGCTCGGCAGGTTCTGGACCATGCCGATCCATCGCGCGGCGGGCCTGACCGGCCGGCTGCTCGCCGAGGTGATCCGGATCGCGCTCACCACGGTGATCGTCATCGCCGTCGGTTTCGCTCTCGGATTCCGCTTCGACCAGGGGCCGTGGGCCGCACTCGGCCTGATGGGGATCCCGATTCTGTTCGGTATCGCGTTCGCGGTCTTCATCACCGGGATCGCTGCGTCCACCCAGGGCCCGCTGCTGGTCCAGTTGGTCGCGATCTTCATGAACCTGCTGCTGTTCTTCAACTCGGGTTTCGTCCCGGTGCTCGCCTATCCGAGCTGGCTGCGGTCGACGGTGGAGAACCAGCCGATGAGCTGCGCCATCGAGGCGATGAAGGGGCTGTCCCTGGGTGGACCGGTCGCCGAACCGCTGGTCGACACCCTGCTGTGGATGGCCGGCGCCATCCTGGTGTTCGGCTATCCCGCCGTTCGCGGCTACCGTAAGTCCGCCGAGAACAGCGGCTGAGCGCGGTCGGCTACTTCCGGGATTCGGGTGACCGCGTCTCGGAAGTGGCCGGTGCGAACGGGTAGCCGACCCAGCGGTCCCGGTTGGTCCAGCCGACCAGGTCGTAGCGCCAGCGGAACGGCCAGGTGTGCGAGACGGTGTTGAAGAGAACCGCGCCGAGCGCCGCGTAATCGTCGTGGGCCGAGAGCAGGGCGCGCTGCCCGCGCGGCGAGGCGGAGAAAAAGGAGTCGAACATGGCGATCGACTGCTCGGTCGTCAACCGGCCCAACCCCCACAGACCGCGCATCCGCATCCAATAGGTGAGCCGGGCCTGCCACGGCCACAGCGCGGCGATCGGATCCTCGCCGGCCAGGATCGCGGTGACCGCGGTATCGGCCAGCGCGAACGAATCGGCGACGCTGTAGCCGGTACAGGGGTGCATCATCCCGCCGCGCGACCCGTAGGGCACCACCTTTCCCACCCCGTTCTTCGGTGGCGGGGTGTCCAGCGGGTAGTGCGCGGCCTCACTGGGCTCCGCGCCGGTCAGTTCGATACCGTGTGCGGCCAACCGCGCGAGGGTGCGTCGGCGCAGTTCGTGCTGCGGCATCCCGCCGCGCAGACCGAGACTGGTCTCCTCGAAGATCACGGTGCCGTCGCCGAGTGGCACCGAGTACAGGAACGACGGCGGCTCGTCGGGCCCGGCCCCGTTCTCCGGCCGCCAGTCCAGCAGCAGGCCCTCGCCCTCCCCGACCATCGGCGCCGCGGTCTCGGCGTTCACGAAGATTCCGTGCGCGCTGGCCGCGCGCCGATCGCCGAGCGCGGGCATCCCCCGCGAATCCACCACCACCGCCGCGCGGATCACCGTGCCGTCGGCCAGCTCGACCTCGCGCGCGTCCACCCGGGTCGCCCGCCCCGTGTACACCCGGGCGTCGTCGAGCGATAGTGCCGCGTGCAGCAGCGGCTTGGACAGCACGCAATAGGGCCGCTCGATCTCGATCGCGGACGTCGTCCAGACCACCGGCGCCGGAATCCGGCTCGCGATCACGCTGTGCGGCAACCAGTCCGGGAGCTCGTCGATCCAGCAGGAGAAAGTCGGCGGCCACAGGCGGTCCGGGCGGGGATCCACGGCGGCGACACGGAGACCGGCCACGACGGCCCGATGGGCCAGCGCCCGCCCGGACGGGCCCAGCCCGACCACGCAGATATCGAACTCACGGACCACGCTGTCTGCCATGTACTGCATTCAACGGGGCGGGGCGGGGGAGGGCAACAAGAGTGGTCGGCCCCCGCTCGACGGATCGCGGGGCCAGGGCGGCCCTTCATCGGCGGTTTCGCCACTGTTCCGCTCGATGCCTCGCGTCTCGTCTCCGAGCAGACCTCGCGTCTGATCGCCTACGAACCTCCACACCCTCTCGGCGCCGAGTTCAGCGAGGCCCGCAGGGGGTCGAGGCCCGTCCCGTCGTTCCGGCCTCGAAGTGCATCGCCGAAGGCGCGAGTCTCGAGGCTTGAACGACGGGACCTCCGGGGGCCTCGACCCCGCGCCGCCGTAGGCGGCGCCGATAAACACCGGGCCTTGGCGAGTGAGCTCACCTCTCCGCCTCGGCGAGTGAGCCCGCGCCCCTGACCGGCGCTGTGAGCCCACGGGCAAAGGTGCGGTGTGAACTCGCCCGTCGAGGTGCTGTGTTTTTCGGCGCGCCTTCGGCGCGCGGGGTTGAGGCCCCCTTGGTCTCGCCGTTTCGGCCTCGAGACTTGCGCTTCGCGCGGCGCTTTCGAGG